>NZ_JABMCU010000293.1:0-3434 GCF_013179605.1 Enterobacter sp. CM29
GCCAACCGTTTTATTCAGCAGAACCCGTATCAGCTGTCGAAGCCGCTTAACAGCCTGACGTCGGGGGATAAAAAGGCCGTCACGCTGCTGGCGGACGATCAGCTGGAACCGCTGCTGGATAAACTGAGCGGCTATGCGAAACCGGATGAACGGATTCTGGTCCTGGCGCGTTATCACCACCTCAAGCCGACGGCGCTGGAAAAAGCGGCAACGCGCTGGCCAAAACTACAGCTCGATTTTATGACCATTCACGCCAGTAAAGGGCAGCAGGCCGACTACGTAATTGTGGTGGGGCTGAAAGAGGGGAGCGACGGTTTCCCGGCACCGGCGCGGGAATCCGTGATGGAAGAGGCGTTATTGCCTGTTCCGGAAGATTTCCCGGATGCAGAGGAGCGGCGCTTACTGTACGTGGCGATAACCCGCGCGCGCCATCGCGTGTGGCTCTTGTTCAACAAAGAGGAGCCGTCGGTGTTTGTCGATATTTTGAAAAGTATTGACGTGCCGGTGGCGAGAAAGCCGTAACGCGCCGGGCAAATTCTGTAGGCCCGGTAAGCGCTGCGCCACCGGGCAAAAAACTACTTCAGTCTCTCCGCAAGATAACGCTGATAATCCGGGATCAAAATCTCCACCGGATCGTTAAACTGCGGCGATTCAATGATGAAATCTGCCGTTGAAAGATTGGTGGCTACCGGAATGTTCCATACCGTCGCCAGACGCAGCAGCGCTTTAACGTCCGGATCATGCGGAACCGCGTTCAGCGGATCCCAGAAGAATATCAGAACGTCAATTTTACCTTCCGAAATCTGAGCGCCGACCTGCTGGTCACCCCCCATCGGGCCGCTCAGCATGGCATTCACTTCCAGACCGGTTTCGCGGTGGATCAGGTTGCCGGTTGTTCCCGTGGCAGAAAGGGCATGATGCTGTAAAAGAGGCTGATGGCGACGAACCCAGTTAAGCAGCATTTGTTTACAGTGATCGTGCGCAACCAGAGCAATGTGCTTGCGCGCCGGAAGTGTGCGTGTTGTCAGTTCCATAATCTTATCCGTGAGGTTACCTCGCTACACGATGACGGGAACTGACTGATGCTGCAAGAGAAAGGACGAAAAAATGTGGCTTACGACGAAGGTTGTCGTTTCGCCCATTGCAGAAAACGGGCGCGCGTGTCCGGATCGGCATTCTGGAACCAGAATTTGAGGCGTTGCTCAGTAAGGGTCTGCGACTGAGGAGGGAGTACATCCAGCTCCGATACGCCCGAAAGCAGGGTACTGTCATCCGCCATCATGGTGGCGAACTGGGGCAGGGAGGCGCGCCTGCTGGCTCTGTTATAGATCTCCGTGTCCGCTTCGTAATCTGTTCCTTTTGGCCTTTTTGTCAGCGCCAGGATATCCAGCTTTACCGGGATGGGCATAGAATCCCCGTCCACCAGCTCAATGCGCGGTGAGGCATCAAATGCCAGTGACTCTTTTTCTGTTTCAAGGTGCGGGAGACGAAAATTGACCTGGCTGATGCGTTGGGTATTAAAGCTGACCACCAGCGGAGGCGAAATGTACACCTGCTGTTCGTTGTCGGCGAGGCGAATCGTCTTTTCAACCCGAAAAACCACCTGATGCGGGCCATTATCCAGCTCGATGCTGTCTGCGCCCCGCAGCAGGGAGCTGGAGACTTTTTTCCCGTCCAGCACCAGCAGGTCAATGTCGGTTGAGAGTCTGAGGGTGGTTGCGAAAACACAAACCGGCATGATTAACGCAACCACAGCCCAGGCAATGCCGGTTTTCATAGCAGACTCCTGTAGACAAACTACCCGGTAAGAATGTATCAAAATTTTTCGATAAACACGTTTACTAACATATAGACATATTTTGCCGTTTTGCCCTCATACTTCTGTATGGGATGCGTGGTTGAGATGTCTGCTTTGACGTACACTTTGAAAAAAACCAGGAGGAACAGCATGAAAGAGAACGACATTGTCGAGATTCTGACGTCCACGCGCACTATCGCGCTGGTCGGCGCGAGCGATAAACCGGATCGCCCAAGCTATCGGGTCATGAAATACCTTCTGGACCAGGGATATCACGTGATCCCGGTCTCGCCGAAGGTGGCGGGGAAAACGCTGCTGGGTCAGCAGGGCTATGCGACGCTCGCGGACGTGCCGGAAAAGGTGGATATGGTGGACGTTTTCCGTAATTCAGAGGCGGCCTGGGGCGTGGCGCAGGAGGCGATTGCCATCGGCGCGAAAACGCTGTGGATGCAGCTGGGCGTAATTAATGAGCAGGCGGCCGTGCTGGCACGCGATGCCGGGCTGAAGGTGGTGATGGATCGCTGTCCGGCAATCGACATCCCCCGTCTGGGGCTGGCAAAATAAAAAAAGCCCGCTTGACGGGCTTTTTTACACCTTTAGTTACGCAGTCTCGGCGCCTGTAACTGTTTGCGGATGGTCTGAGCAAGCTCGTCCATAGTGGGTTGTTCCGGATGCTCATCCTGTAGTTCACCACTCAGCTGCGCTTCGGCAAGATAGGTATGGACAGGCTGACCATCGTCGCCCTCCATAACCACATGATACCAGGGCGCGGCGCGAAGCTCTGCGTCAACGGCCAGATCGTCTGCTGACGGTTCATCAAGGGAATACTCCGGGTCGATATCCACGACCACACCCAAATATCCAAGCAAGGTGTGGCGGACCTGCTGGCCGATACCGAATTTGCTGGCAATCATAGTCACCTCCCGGGAAACATTACATACACACTATGTGCGGGCAATATTTCTCTTTTCAAGTTACATGACGCGACAGGCAAACCCTTTCAGATACAGCCCTTCCGGGTAGGTAGCGATCACCGGGTGATCGGCGGCCTGACGGAACTGCTCTATAAATTGTACATCACGACCCGCATCTATTGCGGCATCGGCGATGATTTTTTGGAATAAATCTGTCGTCATCAGACCAGAGCAGGAGAACGTCAGCAGAACGCCACCCGGGTTCAGCAGCTGGATCGCCAGCATGTTGATGTCTTTATAGCCACGGCAGGCGCCCATCAGCTGGCTTTTATTTTCTACAAACTTCGGCGGGTCCATCACGATAACGTCAAATTTCTCGCCCTGGTCGCGGTATTTACGCAGCAGTTTGAACACGTCGTCGCGCACAAACTCCGCTTTGCTCAGATCCAGCTTGTTCAGCTCAACGTTCTGTTTCGCCACATCCAGCGCTTCCTGTGAGGTGTCGACGCTCACAACCTGGGCACAGCCGCCCATCAGGGCTGAGACCGCAAAGCCGCCGGTATAGGAGAAGCAGTTCAGCACGCGCTTATCGGCAACGTACTGGCGCGTTGCCAGACGGCTGTCACGCTGGTCGAGATAATAACCGGTCTTATGGCCGCCCTGGATGTCCACCAGCAGCTTCATGCCGTGCTCCTCGATAGGCAGCAGGGCAGGCGGCAGTT
>NZ_JABMCU010000294.1:0-3379 GCF_013179605.1 Enterobacter sp. CM29
CGAAACGACGCGCCCGGCGAAACGGTAAGCTATCAGGTGAGCAACGCGCAGTATCGGTTAACGATAACAGAATCAACGCGCTACACTACGCTGGTGGAGATTGAGCAAACGGCGCCGAGCATCAGCTACTGGAGCCTGCCGTCAATGACGGTACGTCTTTATCATGATGCGATGGTCGCTGAAGTGTGTTCAAGCCAGCAGATCTTTCGCTTCAAAGCGCGGTATGATTATCCGAATAAAAAGTTGCATCAACGCGACGAAAAGCATCAAATTAACCAGTTTTTAGCCGACTGGCTAAGATATTGTTTAGCACATGGAGCAATGGCGATTCCGGTTTGTTAGCGTCATAAACCTACCTAAGGACACCATTTGGAAAGCCTGTTGAACCTGACTGTTGCTGGTGGGGCGCCAGTCAGGATATTACAAATCACCGACACCCACCTTTTTGCCGAAAAGCATGAGACGCTTCTGGGCGTGAACACCTGGGAGAGTTATCAGGCGGTTCTTGACGCGATCCATGCTGAAAAGCGGCCATGCGATCTGATCGTCGCGACAGGCGATCTGGCGCAGGATCAATCCTCCGCAGCCTATCAGCATTTCGCCGAAGGAATTGCGAGCTTTAGTGTGCCTTGCGTCTGGCTACCGGGCAATCACGATTTTCAGCCCGCCATGTACAGTTCGCTTCAGGAGGCGGGGATTTCGCCGGCAAAATGTGTCTTTACGGGGGACCAGTGGCAAATTCTGCTCCTCGACAGTCAGGTGTTTGGCGTTCCGCACGGTGAGTTGAGCGACTATCAGCTTGACTGGCTGGAGACAAAACTGGCCGCCGAACCGAATCGTAATACGCTGCTGTTACTGCATCATCATCCGCTGCCGGCGGGCTGTAGCTGGCTTGATCAGCACAGCTTACGCAACTCTGCGGCGCTGGATAGCGTGCTGGCGAAATTCCCGCGCGTGAAAAATTTGCTGTGTGGGCACATTCACCAGGAACAGGATCTCGACTGGAACGGTCGCCGCCTGCTCGCGACGCCGTCCACCTGCGTGCAGTTCAAGCCCCATTGCGCTAACTTCACGCTGGACACCATCGCACCGGGCTGGCGCTGGCTGGACCTGCATGCCGACGGCTCGCTGACCACCGAAGTGTGCCGTCTGGCTGGCGCGCAGTTCCGCCCGGATACCGCTTCAGAAGGCTATTGATGTCGACGCTCCTCTATCTGCACGGGTTCAACAGTTCTCCGCGTTCCGCAAAGGCGACGCAGTTTCGCCAGTGGCTGAGCGAACATCATCCGCACGTGGAGATGATTATTCCGCAGCTGCCCCCTTATCCGGCGGACGCGGCAGAAATGCTGGAATCGATTGTGCTTGAACACGGCGGCGAATCGTTTGGCGTTGTTGGCTCGTCCCTCGGCGGCTACTACGCCACCTGGCTGTCGCAATGCTTTATGTTGCCCGCTGTCGTCGTTAACCCGGCGGTCCGGCCATTTGAGCTGTTAAGGGACTTTCTTGGCGAAAACGAGAACCCCTACACCGGCCAACAATATGTGCTAGAGTCACGCCATATTTACGATCTCAAAGTTATGCAGGTCGACCCGCTTGAAGCGCCCGATCTTATCTGGCTGCTGCAACAGACGGGAGATGAAGTGCTGGATTACCGCCAGGCAGTGGCGTATTACGCATCCTGCCGCCAGACTGTAGAAGAGGGCGGAAACCATGCTTTCACGGGCTTTGAAGATCATTTCACCCAGATTGTCGATTTTCTTGGACTGCACAGCCACTGACAATCAATGCGAATTGCTAGCTTAAATCATGACGCAAACCTATAACGCTGATGCCATTGAGGTACTCACCGGGCTTGAGCCGGTTCGCCGCCGCCCGGGGATGTACACCGATACGACGCGCCCAAACCACCTGGGCCAGGAAGTAATTGATAACAGTGTGGACGAAGCGCTGGCAGGTCATGCCAAACGCGTGGACGTTATCCTGCACGCCGATCAGTCGCTGGAAGTCATCGACGATGGCCGCGGCATGCCGGTGGATATTCACCCGGAAGAGGGGGTTCCTGCCGTTGAGCTGATCCTCTGCCGTCTGCATGCGGGCGGTAAGTTCTCCAACAAAAACTACCAGTTCTCTGGCGGCTTGCACGGCGTGGGGATCTCTGTGGTTAACGCCCTGTCAAAGCGCGTGGAAGTGAACGTCCGTCGCGACGGCCAGGTGTATAACATCGCGTTTGAAAACGGCGAAAAAGTGCAGGATTTGCAGGTCGTCGGGACGTGCGGTAAACGCAACACCGGCACCAGCGTCCATTTCTGGCCTGACGAAAGCTTCTTCGACAGCCCACGCTTTTCTGTTTCCCGCCTGACGCACCTGCTGAAAGCCAAAGCGGTGCTGTGCCCAGGCGTAGAAATCACCTTTAAAGATCACGTTAACAACACCGAACAGAGCTGGCGCTACGAAAAGGGTCTGAACGATTACCTGTGCGAAGCGGTTAACGGCCTGCCGACCCTGCCGGAAAAACCGTTCGTCGGGAATTTCGAAGGTGATACCGAGGCGGTGGACTGGGCGCTGCTGTGGCTACCTGAAGGCGGTGAGCTGCTGACGGAAAGCTACGTCAACCTGATCCCAACGCTGCTCGGTGGGACGCACGTCAACGGCCTGCGTCAGGGTCTACTGGATGCGATGCGCGAGTTCTGCGAATACCGCAACATTCTGCCGCGCGGCGTGAAGCTTTCCGCAGAAGATATCTGGGACCGCTGCGCCTACGTGCTTTCCGTGAAAATGCAGGATCCGCAGTTTGCCGGTCAGACTAAAGAGCGCCTGTCGTCACGCCAGTGTGCGGCGTTTGTTTCCGGCGTGGTGAAAGATGCGTTTACCCTGTGGCTGAACCAGAACGTTCAGGCCGCAGAAATGCTGGCTGAAATGGCGATCTCCAGCGCCCAGCGTCGTCTGCGCGCGGCGAAGAAAGTGGTGCGTAAAAAACTGACCAGCGGCCCCGCGCTGCCGGGCAAGCTGGCGGACTGTACCGCCCAGGATCTCAACCGCACCGAGCTTTTCCTGGTGGAAGGGGACTCGGCGGGCGGATCGGCCAAGCAGGCGCGCGATCGTGAATATCAGGCGATCATGCCGCTCAAGGGTAAGATCCTGAATACCTGGGAGGTCTCTTCTGATGAAGTGCTGGCCTCGCAGGAAGTACACGATATATCGGTGGCGATCGGCATCGATCCGGACAGCGACGATCTGAGCCAGCTGCGCTACGGCAAGATCTGCATTCTCGCGGATGCGGACTCCGATGGCCTGCACATCGCCACGCTGCTGTGCGCGCTGTTCGTGAAGCACTTCCGCGCGCTGGTGAAAAACGGTCACGTCCACGTGGCGCTGCCGC
>NZ_JABMCU010000295.1:0-3366 GCF_013179605.1 Enterobacter sp. CM29
CCCCCTTTCAGGCGCACCACGGTCTTGCCCGCTTTCGCGGCGGCAATCAGCATTTGATTGGTGTCGTGCTGCGGCACGGAGTGCTCGCCGGCACGTTTACCAACGCAGATTTGCTCCGCGTCACGGCGGATCAGTTCGCGAATACCGTCGGTGACCAGATGGTCGTAGAACACGACATCCGCATCCTGAAGAACCTGGAGGCCACGCAGCGTGAGCAGCCCGGCATCGCCCGGCCCGGCGCCCACCAGAATGATCTCCCCGCCCGTACTGCCGGGGTTATCCAGTTCGTCCTCGAGAATTTGTTGCGCCGCCGTCTCGTTACCGGCATGCATCAGGCTGGCAAAGCGGCCGCGAAACACACGCTCCCAGAAGCGACGGCGTTCCGTCACGCTGGTCAGACGCGTTTTAAGGTGGTTGCGCCAGTAGCTGGCCTTCTCCGCCATGCGCCCGAGGCTGGTCGGCAGCAGCGCTTCGATTTTTTCCCGCAGTACGCGCGCCAGCACCGGCGCGGTGCCGCCGGAGGAGATCGCCACCAGCAGCGGCGAGCGGTCAACAATCGACGGGAAGATAAACGAGCACAGCGGCTGGTCGTCTACCACGTTCACCAGACGGTGACGGTCCTGAGCTGCGTCGGAGATTCGGCGGTTGAGCGCCCGATCTTCGGTTGCCGCAATCACCAGCACCACGCTGTCGATCTGAGACTCTTCAAAATCCGCCTCTGCAACGACCTGCACCTGCGCCCCGGCGCGTTGCAGGAACGCGATTTTGCGATCGGCAATTTCACCCGTCCCGACAACCAGTACCGGTCGGTCTTTCAAGGCGGCAAAAAGGGGGAGATAGTCCACAGGCAACAACTCACTAACAACCAGGAATAAAGGGACTATAGGGGGCGGCTTAGATCGAATGAAATTACGAATTGGAATGAGTAGTTACTCAATGGAATAACGCCGTGAAAAAGCAAATATCAAAAAGTGCTTAACATGCGAAATTTCGGGCATTTAAGCGCAATTCAAATTGTGTCTACCCGATCACAGTTTCATACTATGCGGGTTAAAATTTTGCTCTGTTTTTAAGGACTCACTATGTTTTCCGCAATGCGCCACCGATTCGTTGCCCTGGCGCTCGGCGTTTGCTTTATCCTTCCGGCTCAGGCAAAAAATCAATCTTACGGTGAAATAGCCAGTATGCAGGCGCGGCATATTGCGACGGTCTTTCCGGGCCGCATGACCGGAACCCCAGCCGAAATGCTCTCGGCAGACTATATTCGTCAGCAGTTTGCGGATATGGGCTATGAGAGCGACATTCGCGCTTTCCACAGCCGCTACATCTATACCTCACGCAATAAAACGCAGAACTGGCATAACGTAACCGGCAGCACGGTCATTGCGGCGCACGAAGGAAAGGCGGCTGAGCAGATTATTATTATGGCGCACCTTGATACCTACACGCCGATGAGCGACGCTGATGTCGATAATAACCTCGGCGGGCTGACGCTTCAGGGACTGGATGACAATGCGGCGGGGCTGGGCGTCATGCTTGAGCTGGCCGAACGCCTGAAGAATATTCCGACGAAATACAGCATTCGCTTTGTTGCGACCAGCGGTGAAGAAGAAGGAAAACTCGGCGCTGAGAATCTCCTTAAGCGCATGACCGCTGAGGAGAAGAAAAATACGTTGCTGGTGATTAACCTCGATAATCTGATCGTGGGAGATAAGCTCTATTTTAATAGCGGACAGAGCACGCCGAGCAGCGTACGTAAACTCACCCGCGACCGCGCGCTGGCGCTTGCCCGCACGCATGGCGTCTATGCCGCGACAAATCCGGGCGGTAACCCCGATTATCCCAAAGGCACGGGCTGCTGTAATGACGGTGAAGTGTTTGATAAGGCGGGCATTCCGGTGCTGTACGTCGAGGCAACTAACTGGGCGCTGGGCAAAAAAGATGGCTATCAGCAGCGCGCTAAATCGAAGGCGTTCCCAAACGGGACCAGCTGGCATGACGTGCGGCTGGATAATCAGCAGCACATTGATAAAACGCTGCCGCAGCGGATTGAGCACCGCAGCCGGGATGTCGTGAAAGTGATGCTGCCGCTGGTGAAGGAGCTGGCGAAAGCGGGGAAAGCCTGATGCAATTAAGCCCGGTTGCGCTGCGCTTACCGGGCCTACAACGGCACGAAACGTAGGCCCGGTAAGGCGTAGCCGCCACCGGGCGAAAAAACATTACCCTTCGTGCAGTCCGCACTCGCGCTTCAGCCCAAAGAATCGCGTCTCTTCTTCCGCCATTCCCGGTTCCCATTTACGCGTGGTATGGGTGTCGCCTACCGACAGGTAGCCCTGATCCCACAGCGGATGGTACTTCAGCCCGTGCTTTTGCAGATACTGGTACACCGTGCGGTTATCCCAGTCGATGATCGGCAGCACTTTGAACACGCCACGCTGCACCGCCAGCACCGGCAGCGTTGCCCGGCTCCCGGACTGCTCGCGGCGGAGCCCAGCAAACCACGTCTGCGCATGAAGATCTTTCAGCGCGCGGTTCATCGGCTCGACCTTGTTGATCTCATTGTATTTCTCGATGCCCTCAACGCCCTGCTCCCACAGCTTGCCGTAACGCGCCTCCTGCCAGGCCGCGCTTTCGGTTGCGCGATAAACCTTCAGGTTCAGCTTGAGCTTGTCCGTCAGCTCGTCGATAAACTGATAGGTCTCCGGGAACAGATAGCCGGTATCGGTGAGGATCACCGGAATGTCCGGACGGATCTGATTCACCAGATGCAGACTGACCGCCGCCTGAATGCCAAAGCTCGACGAAAGCACATAGTCTCCCGGCAGGTTTTCCAGCGCCCACGCCACGCGCCCTTCGGCGTCGAGTTTTTCCAGCTGGGCGTTGGTTTCTGCCAGGGCCAGAATGCGTTCGACTTTTGGCAGGTCATTAAGGGCGTTTAGATCGAGTACGGACATAAGAACCTCGTTTGCCTGTTTCGCCGGGCGGCACTGCGTTTGCCCGGCCTACAAAACCCGTAGGCCCGGTAAGCGAAGCGCCACCGGGCAAAGGATGGATTACTCCCAGAAATCCCTTGCGGGATCGAGCACCGGGCGAATGATGCCCGCACGTACCGTAAAGTCGCCGAAGCCTTCACCCGCTTCGCGCTCTTTCGCCCAGCGTCCGATAAGCACGTCGAGGGAATCGAGAATTTCCGGCTCGGTGATGTTCTCGCGGAACATACGCGGAATACGTGTCCCGATACGGTTACCGCCCAGGTGCAGGTTATAGCGACCCGGCGCTTTCCCTACCAGACCGAGTTCGGCCAGCATCGCGCGGCCGCAGCCGTTCGGACAGCCCGTCACGCGCATAACAATATGCTCGTCCGGA
>NZ_JABMCU010000296.1:0-3269 GCF_013179605.1 Enterobacter sp. CM29
GGCAAAAGGAAGGTGGCTCAGACGGGCAAACCAGAACTCGGCGGCGTCTGCACGCCAGGGTAAGGTCATAACAGTGGGGAAGCGCATGTTCATGTATGGCATACTACCGGGTAGCGTGAAATAATTAGCGCGAATAATTTAGCAGGAGTTAACGATGTTTGCAGGTTTACCTTCTCTCAGTCATGACCAACAGCAGAAAGCGGTAGAGCGGATTCAGGAACTGATGGGCCAGGGTATGAGCAGCGGAGAAGCGATCACCGTCGTCGCTCAGGAAATTCGCGCCAGTCATACCGGCGAGCGGATTGTGGCGCGATTTGAAGATGAAGATGAATAACCGGGCTTAAACTGCCGCGATAATCTTAATCTCCACCTTATACTCCGGTTTCATCAGCGTGGCCTGTACGGTGCAGCGTACAGGCGCGTGACCCGCCACTACCCACGCATCCCAGGCTTTATTCATCTCCGCGAAGTCGTCTTTATTCGCCAGGAAAATCGTCGCGTCCAGAATGCGGGATTTGTCGCTGCCCTGTTTTTCCAGTACGGCGTCGATCTGCGCCAGGGTGTTGGCGGTCTGTTCGAAGGCGTCGGCGTCCAGATTGGCAGGGACGCCGGTGTAGTACAGCGTCTGGTTGTGGATCACCACGTCAGACCAGCGGGCTTCGGCATCAATGCGCGTAATTGTCATAAACGTATCCTCGTTATCTTTCATCGTCAGGCGGCAAGACTGCCATATTGTTCCGCCGTCGTCACTATTTGGGGTGGCACCGGAGAGAAGGGGCTGACATAATCCCTGTGCAAAAATACAGTGAGAGAACACCGTGGCAGACGATTTTTCCCCTGAAGGTCAGTTAGCACAGGCAATTCCCGGTTTTAAACCGCGCGAACCCCAACGTCAGATGGCGCATGCCGTCGCGCACGCCATCGACAAGGCGCAGCCGCTGGTTGTGGAGGCCGGCACCGGTACGGGGAAAACCTACGCTTACCTCGCTCCTGCGCTGCGGGCGAAAAAAAAGGTGATCATCTCTACGGGATCAAAAGCGCTCCAGGATCAGCTCTACAGCCGCGATTTACCCACGGTGGCGAAAGCGCTGAAATACAAAGGGCGTCTGGCCTTGCTGAAAGGGCGTTCTAACTATCTGTGTCTGGAGCGTCTCGAACAGCAGGCACTGGCGGGCGGTGACCTGCCGGTACAAACACTCAGCGATGTGATCGTCCTGCGCGCCTGGGCCAACCAGACGGAGGAGGGGGACATCAGCACCTGCGCGAGCGTGCCGGAAGACTCCCCGGCCTGGCCGCTGGTGACCAGCACCAACGACAACTGCCTCGGCAGCGACTGCCCACTGTATAAAGACTGCTTTGTGGTGAAAGCGCGTAAAACGGCGATGGACGCCGACGTGGTGGTGGTGAACCATCACCTGTTTCTTGCGGATATGGTGGTCAAGGACAGTGGTTTCGGCGAGCTAATCCCCGAGGCGGAGGTGATGATCTTCGATGAAGCCCATCAGCTACCGGACATCGCCAGCCAGTATTTTGGCCAGTCGCTCTCCAGCCGTCAGCTTCAGGATCTGGCGAAAGATATTACTATTGCCTATCGCACCGAGCTCAAAGATACCCAGCAGTTGCAGAAGTGCGCGGACCGCCTGGCGCAATGCGCACAGGATTTCCGCTTACAGCTTGGCGAGCCGGGCTATCGCGGCAACCTGCGCGAACTGCTCGCGGACAAAAATATCCAGCGCGCGCTGCTGCTGCTCGATGATGCCCTTGAACTCTGTTACGACGTGGCGAAGCTGTCCCTCGGACGTTCAGCGCTGCTGGACGCCGCCTTCGAGCGGGCCACGCTCTACCGTGGGCGGCTGAAGCGGCTGAAAGAGATCAACCAGCCGGGCTACAGCTACTGGTATGAATGTACCTCGCGCCACTTTACCCTGGCGCTCACGCCGCTGACCGTTGCCGATAAATTCAAAGAGGTGATGGCGCAAAAGCCCGGCACCTGGGTCTTTACCTCGGCCACGCTGTCGGTCAACGACGATCTGCACCACTTCACCGAGCGTCTCGGCATTGAGCAGGCTGAATCCTTACTCCTCCCAAGCCCGTTCGACTATGAGAAACAGGCGCTGCTGTGCGTGCCACGCAATCTGCCGCTGCCTAACCAGCCAGGGGCGGCGCGCCATCTGGCGGCCATGCTAAAGCCGATGATTGAGGCCAACAACGGACGCTGCTTTATGCTCTGCACCTCTCACGCCATGATGCGCGATCTGGCCGAGCAGTTCCGCGCGACCATGACGTTGCCGGTGCTGTTGCAGGGGGAAACCAGCAAAGGCCAGCTGCTCCAGCAGTTTGTCAGCGCCGGTAATGCCCTGCTGGTGGCGACCAGCAGCTTCTGGGAAGGGGTGGACGTGCGCGGCGATACGCTCTCGCTGGTGATTATCGATAAGCTGCCATTCACATCGCCGGACGATCCGCTCCTGAAAGCACGCATGGAGGACTGCCGTCTGCGCGGGGGCGATCCGTTCGACGACGTCCAGTTGCCGGACGCGGTTATCACGCTTAAACAGGGGGTAGGGCGACTGATACGCGACGTCACCGACCGCGGAGTGCTGGTGATCTGCGACAATCGCCTGGTGATGCGTCCCTACGGCGCCACCTTCCTCGCCAGCCTGCCGCCTGCGCCGCGCACACGGGATATTAAACGCGCGGTCCGCTTCCTGGCGAACCCGACGGCGGAGTAATTCTTCCCGGAGTGTGTTAAGATGCGCGCCATTTTGTGACTGACCATTGCGAGAGCGCGACGACTGATGCGAATTCTGGCTATTGATACCGCGACAGAGGCCTGTTCCGTTGCCCTGTGGAACGACGGTACGACTTTTGCTCATTTCGAAGAGTGCCCACGGGAACACACCCAACGTATTCTGCCCCTGGTAAAAACCATTTTAACCGAGGGCAACACCGCCCTGACTGACCTCGACGCGCTGGCCTACGGCCGTGGTCCGGGCAGCTTTACGGGCGTACGTATCGGGATTGGCATTGCGCAGGGGCTGGCGCTGGGCGCTGACCTGCCGATGATCGGCGTTTCAACGCTTGCGACTATGGCTCAGGGTGCCTGGCGCATGACCGGCGCCAGCCGCGTGCTGGCCGCGATTGATGCCCGCATGGGTGAAGTCTACTGGGCGGAGTACACCCGTGACGAAAACGGCGTCTGGCACGGCGAAGAGTCGGAAGCCGTGCTTAAACCTGAAGCCGTCACCGAGCGCCTGAAACAGCTCACCGGT
>NZ_JABMCU010000297.1:0-3074 GCF_013179605.1 Enterobacter sp. CM29
GCCGGATAAGGCGCAGCCGCCATCCGGCGAAAGGACTTATACATGTCTGCATTACCTCAACCCGAATACAGCCGCAATATGCGGCTGATTGGCCATAGCGATCAGGGCGGTCGCCCGGACGGCGTGCAGCTGATGGTACACCGCGGTTTCGCCTATATCGGCCATATGGTGTCGCAGGGCTTTTCGATAGTGGATGTGCGCGACCCGAAAAAACCAAAAGCCGCAGGATACGTGCCTGCGCCGCCGGGTACCTGGAATGTGCATCTCCAGGCGCATGACGACCTGCTGCTGGTGATCAACGCCCGGGATCTGTTTGCCGATGCGCGTTTTGCCGACGAGAAGGTCTACTACACCCGCCAGGTGGGGGAGACCGTCAGTGACGTGCAGGATAAAGGCTGGAGCGCCGGGCTTCGCGTCTTTGATATCTCCACACCGGACAGGCCACGCGAGATAGGCTTTTTATCGCTGAGCGGCATCGGCATTCACCGCATCTGGTACGTCGGTGGCCGCTGGGCGTATGTCTCAGCGCTGATAGACGGCTTTACCGACTATATCTTTCTGACCATCGATCTGGCGGACCCGCGCAAGCCTGAAGTGGCGGGACGCTGGTGGCTGCCGGGGATGAATCAGGCCGAAGGCGAACAGCCGAACTGGCCGGAAGGCAAACGCTACGCCCTGCACCATGCGATTATTGCAGGCGATACCGCGTACGGCAGCTGGCGCGACGGTGGCCTGACGCTGCTGGACGTGAAGGACCGCACCCGGCCTAAGCTCATTAGCCACCGTAACTGGAGCCCGCCGTTTGGCGGCGGGACGCACACCGCGCTTCCGCTGCCGGATCGCGACCTGCTGGTGGTGCTGGACGAGGCGGTGCTGGATAACCAGCAGGACGGCGAGAAGCTGATCTGGCTGTTTGATATCCGCGAGCCGTCGAACCCGGTGAGCATTTCTACCTTCCCGCAGCCGGATGAAACCGACTACGTGGCGAAAGGGGCGCATTTCGGCCCGCACAACCTGCACGAGAACCGGCCGGGGAGCTTTGTCAGCTCAACGCTGATCTTCGCGACGTACCAGAACGCGGGCGTGCGCGCGTATGACATTTCCAATCCGTATCGCCCGGTAGAAACGGGGGCGCTGGTGCCCGCGGCGCCGGAAAAGATGATGGATACGCGGCCCAATCGCCCGCAGGTGATCCAGTCGTGCGACGTGTTTGTGGATGCGCAGGGGATTATTTACAGCACGGATTATAACGGTGGGATGTCAGTGATTGAGTATCTGGGGTGAGTTTTTGCCGGGTGGCGGCTTCGCCTTACCCGGCCTACACTTTGCACCCGTAGGCCCGGTAAGCGCAGCGCCACCGGGCAAACGTTCTCAACTGTACTGCCGCACCCGCGCGACCAGCTCTTCCGCGCTGTCGATGCGGTCGGCAATCACAATCAGCGCCTTGCCGAGGGATATCGCGTGGCGCAGGCATTCGTGACGCATCGCTTCATCCTGAATGGTGTTGATATCCGCCACATGGGAAAGCCCGACGCTGCGGCGAATCAGCTCGGTGCCGCAGAATCCGATGGCATCGTGCCAGACCTTTTTCAGGAATGCGTAGGCATAGCCCGGTGCGCTGAGTGCGGCGTCGCGGGCTTTCTCGTTTGCCAGCACCTGGAAGCGCTCCGCAAAGGTGTTCCACAGTTCCTGAATATCGGTCAGGCGCTGCTCGCGCGCGGCGGCGGCATCGCGAATGCCGAGGTGCCCCGGCAGGCCGCAGAAGTTCAGCAGCAGGTTGCCGATGGCGGTGCCAACGTCAAAGCCAATCGGCCCGAAATAGCCGAACTCAGCGTCGATGGCCTTCAGGCTGCCGTCGGCCACAAAAATCGAACCGCTGTGAATGTCTCCGTGCAGCAGGGCTTCGGCGTGCGAGAAAAAGCGGTGCTTGAGGGAGGCCACGGCGATTTTAAGCTGGGCGTCGTCGCGCAGGGCGGCAACATCGTTTTCCAGCTTGGCCGGGTAGCTGTTGCGCGCGTGGATCTGGTACGGATCGTTGAAGAAAAGATCTTCGGTGATCTCGCACATCTCCGGGTTGATGAATTTCGCTACCTGCGCTTTTTTCTCGTGCGGATGCAGATAAAAATCGCTGGTGTGGAACAGGGTGTGAGCCAGATATTCCCCCAGCTGACGCGCCGCCTGTGGGTAATAATTATTTCTGATCAGCTCGCCGCGCCAGATGCGATGGCTGGAGAGATCTTCCATCACCATCACCGCCAGTTCCGGGTCAAAGTGGTGGATTTTCACCGTGTGCTGCGGGCTGTGCTGGTAATGCTCGACCAGAGTTTGCGCTTCAAGACGGGCGCGATCCAGCGTCAGCGGCCAGGATTCGCCGACGCAGCGTACGTAGGGCAGCGCCTGCTTAACGACGATGCGGCTCACGCCCGCGCGGTCGAAAACTTTAAAGACCAGATTGAGGTTACCGTCGCCGATTTCCTGCGCCTCCACCAGCGATGACGGATCGTCAAGTCCGCCAAACTGCCTGGCATACTCCACGGCGTCCTGAGCGGTAAAGGTACGGTATTGCGACATGGCCTGCTCCTCAGTTTTGCTAATTAAGACATGTAGACGTCTATACATCTGGATTTCATCCTGACACAATGTGCTACAACAACGCAACAGGGAATTAACGACATGCAGACATTACAGACGACCAGCCTGCGGGTGGCGAATAATCAGCTCTATATTCTCGACCAGCAGGCGCTTCCGCAGGAGAAACGCTGGCTGGATGCCACGACGGTGGAGGCGCTGGTTGGGCATATCCACGCTCTGCGCGTGCGTGGCGCGCCGTTGATTGGTCTCTCTGCAAGCCTGCTGCTGGCGCTGTTAGCGGAAAGCGGTAAAAGCCGCGACGAGCTGGCGGCGGCGCTGGAGACCCTGCGTGCCTCCCGCCCGACGGCGGTGAACCTGATGAACAATCTCGACCGCATGAAGATTGCGCTTTGGCAGGAAGCGTTCGTTCCGGCGCTGGTGGCTGAAGCGCTGCGCCTGATTAATGAAGACAAACGGCTTTGCGACGCGATTGCGAAAGCGGG
>NZ_JABMCU010000298.1:0-3052 GCF_013179605.1 Enterobacter sp. CM29
TGAACTCGCTGCAAATTGCCGTCAAAACGCGGATTAAACTTATTTATCGGCCAGAGAGCCTTCGTGCGTCTACCCCTGAGGAACAAACCAACAAATTAACCTGGCGTCGTGCGGGAAATGCTCTGCAGGTAAATAACCCTACGCCGTACGTTATCAATTTCAATGAAATAACGGTCGGGGGTAAAAAACTTGACGATGTCACGTACGTAATGCCTTCAGGCTCAGTTCGTTTCCCGTTACCGAATGGGACCAATGGCAATACGCTGACGTTTAAAGTCATTAACGATTATGGCAATCCTGGCGAATTACACCGGGCCAGTTTGTGATCACTTTGCATTAATCGGGTGCTCGTCATGACAACGGCATTTAATACAGTGCAGCCTGCGCGCCTGGCAATATTCATTGCCCTCGCGCTTGCGGGTTTCTCTCCCACACTGTGGGCCAGTGAGACGTTTAATACGGAACTGGTAGAACTGGATAATCCCGGAATGGGAAAAGCGGATTTATCTGCCTTTGAATCCGGCTCGCAGGCGCCCGGGACGTACCACGTGGATATTATTCTTGACGAGCGGCTGCTGGAAACGCGGGATATTCGTTTCATGGCCGTGAAGGATGCTAACGGCAGTGAAACGTTGCAGCCGTGCCTGAGTATCAGGCAGTTAAAAGCGTGGGGCGTGAAAACGGCGCTTTTCCCGCAGCTCGACGCCGGGCAAGGAGAATGCGCCGATCTCAAGGCGATTCCACAGGCCAGCGCGGACTTCCAGTTTGGCGCCCAGCGTCTGGCAATCAGCATCCCACAGGCGGCCATAGATCTGCCAGCGAGAGGTTACGTTCCGCCGGAGATGTGGGATGAAGGCATTACCGCGGCCATGCTCAACTACAGCCTGAGCGGCGCGAACAGCCGGGCAAGAAGCGGGGCAGGCACCCGCAGCGACAGTCAGTATGCAAACCTGCGACCGGGGATCAACGTCGGTCCCTGGCGGTTACGCAACTACACCACCTGGTCCCGCGATGCGTCCGGCCAGGATAAGTGGGACAATGTCTATACCTTGATGCAGCGCGCGATTATTCCCCTGCAAGCCCAGCTTACGCTCGGAGACAGTTCCGCCCCTGCCGATGTCTTTGACAGCATGCCTTTTCGCGGCGTCCAGCTGGCGTCCGACGACGACATGCTACCGGATTCCCTGAAAGGCTATGCGCCGGTGGTGCGCGGTATTGCGCGAACTAACGCGCAGGTCGTGGTGCGTCAGAATGGCTATCAAATCTACCAAAGCTATGTGGCGCCGGGCGCGTTTGAGATCGCGGATATGTATCCCACCGGCGGCGCGGGCGATCTTGATGTCACGATCGTCGAAGCTGATGGCAGTGAGCAACATTTCACCCTGCCGTACGCTTCGCTGCCGGTCCTGCAACGGGAGGGGCGCCTGAAATATGCCCTTACCGCCGGGCAGTATCGATCGTATAACCCAAGCGTGGAGAAAACCCCCTTCGGGCAACTGACCGGAATTTACGGCCTCTCTCACGGCCTCACGCTCTATGGCGGCGTCCAGCGGGCAGATAAGTACCAGTCGGCGGCTCTGGGGGTGGGCAAGAACATGGGCGATTTCGGGGCGATATCCGCAGACCTCACCCAGGGCTGGTCAACGCCGGAGCATGCCGCGAAAACAAGCGGTCAGTCGTGGCGGGCCCGATACAGCAAGAATTTTATTAATTCCGGGACGAACTTTTCGATTGCCGGGTATCGCTACTCGACCCGCGGCTATTACGGGATGCAGGAGGTCCTCGATTCGTACGGCGACAGCAGCGCGCTTCAGGACAGGCGACGTAACCGTGCCGAGTTGACGATGAGCCAGACGCTGGGGGACAACCTGGGCGCGCTCACCCTCAGTGCGGCGCAGGAAGATTACCGGAATGACGGTAAGTCGATGGCTTCGTGGAGCGTCGGCTATAGCAACTACTGGCACAACATCAGCTATGGCCTGACATGGACCTACAGCAAAAATGTCCGCTCAGCGTCAGAAACCCGCGACAACCAAAAAAACGCTGTTCACGACCAGCTTATGGCGTTCAACATCAGCATTCCGCTGGATAAATTTTTGCCGCAGACATGGGCGAACTATGGCATGAACGCCAGCAGGAATAACGGGACGACACACAGCATCGGTCTGAACGGGGTGGCTCTCGAAAACCGAGCCCTGAACTGGAACGTGCAGCAGGGATACGGCACAGAGGGCGTGGGCTATACCGGCAACGTTAACGCGGACTACAGAGGCACCTATGGCGAAGCCACGGCGGGGTATGGTTATGACAAAAACAGTGAACGCCTGAATTACGGGCTACAAGGCGGCATCCTCGCCCATGCTGATGGCATCACGCTTTCTCAGCCGCTGGGGGAGACCAACGCCTTAATTAAAGCGCCTGGCGCCCACGGCGTGGATATCCGCAATCAGCCCGGTGTACGGACAGATTTTCGCGGTTATACGGTCGTGAGCAACCTTTCGGTCTACCGAAAAAACGATCTCACTCTCGATCCGGAAAATATGCCGGAGGATGTCGAACTGGAGATCAACACCCGCACGGTGACGCCGACGCGGGGAGCGGTGGTGAGAGCCGATTATTTGCCGAAGTCAGGTCGCCGGGTGCTGATGACCTTGACCGACAACGAACGCGCCGTTCCGTTTGGGGCGGTGGTCACCCTTGTCGGTGATGAGAGCAGCAGTTTTATTGTGGGCGATCGCGGTCAGGTTTATTTAACCGGTATGCGCGAGGAGGGGACGTTAGTCGCGACATGGGGGAGTCAGCCCAGCCAGCAATGCCGCGCTGATTTCAGCCTGCCGACACACTCAACATTCGGTGGGATCGCTGACATGCGCGCCTCCTGCCGTCAGGAACGTTAACATGAAATGGCTTATCGTGATTTTGCTTCTCTGTTTGCTCGCGGCGGGAAACCTCGCCCGTGCCGGTACGTGCACCACCATCACGCCGCAGCTGTCAACCCTGTCCGTGGGGACGATTAACGTGCAGCGTGATGCACCTGTCGGCACGGTGGTCT
>NZ_JABMCU010000299.1:0-3041 GCF_013179605.1 Enterobacter sp. CM29
CGGACTTTTTCCTTGTTTGGCAGACCGCTTGCCATCGGGCCTGACGGCACAAAAATCGCTGGCAGATGGCCAAACGACAGCGCGGCCATCACCAGCCCCGGGACGATTTTGTCGCATACGCCCAGGTAGAGCGCGCCATCAAACATATTGTGAGAGAGGCCCACTGCCGCCGACATGGCGATCACTTCGCGGCTCAACAGAGACAGCTCCATACCGTCCTGTCCCTGAGTCACGCCATCACACATGGCCGGCACGCCGCCTGCAACCTGGCCCACCGCGTTCACGCTGTGCAGCGCATTGCGGATGATAGACGGGTAAACCTCATACGGCTGGTGGGCTGAAAGCATGTCGTTATAGGAGGTAATGATGGCGATATTGTTACGCAGCATGCTTTTCAGCGCGTCTTTATCACCAGGCTGGCAGGCGGCAAAGCCGTGGGCCAGATTCCCGCAGGCCAGCTGTGAGCGATGGACCGTTTCACTCTTCGCCTGTTCGATGCGGGCAAGGTAGGCAGCACGGGTCTCTTTCGAGCGTTCAACGATGCGTTGTGTTACGCGTAACAATGTCGGATTCATAAAAGCTCCTCTAATTTATCTGTCCAGGCTCGGGAGTTTACACAGTTTCTGACGGTTGTTAACAACGCTGAAACGCCTGATATCCGGAGCACAGGGGCAAAATGTCTGAAGGGAGTGTAATAAAAAAAGCTCCGCGGGTGAATCCACGCGGAGCTTAAAAGATTAAAAATTATGCCACTTGCTGTGTTAGATCATGTTACCGGTAAAATAACACCTTTGGGCTAGAGATGGGGGTTATTCAAACTCGTTCCAGGAGCGGCCATCACGGGTGATCATCGCAACGGAGGCGACAGGTCCCCATGTTCCCGCCTGATACGGTTTTGGCGCGTCCTGGTCGGCTGCCCACGCTTCGGTGATTGAGTCCACCCACTTCCACGCCTCTTCCACTTCATCGCGGCGGACGAACAGCGCCTGGATACCACGCATGGTTTCCAGCAGCAGACGCTCGTAAGCATCGGCCAGATGCGTCTGGTTGAAAGTTTCAGAGTAACTCAGGTCGAGCTTGGTGGTTTGCAGGTTGTGTTTGTGATCAAGACCCGGCACTTTGTTCAGGATCTGAATATCCACACCCTCATCCGGTTGCAGACGAATAGTCAGTTTGTTCTGCGGCAGTTCCTGCCAGGATTCTTTGAACAGGTTCAGTTCCGGATTTTTGAAGTAGACCACCACTTCGGAGCATTTTGCCGGCAGACGTTTCCCGGTACGCAGGTAGAACGGCACGCCGGCCCAGCGCCAGTCGTCGATATCCACGCGGATCGCCACAAACGTCTCGGTGTTGCTGGACTTGTTCGCGCCCTCTTCTTCCAGATAGCCAGGGACTTTTTTCCCCTGGGCAAAACCTGCGGTGTACTGGCCGCGCACGGTTTTCTCACGCACGTTGGAGCGGTCAATACGGCGCAGTGATTTCAGCACTTTCACTTTGGCGTCACGAATGCTGTCGGCCGTCAGATCTGACGGTGGAGACATGGCAATCATGCACAGAATTTGCAGCAGGTGGTTCTGGATCATGTCACGCATCTGGCCGGCCTGGTCGAAGTAGCCCCAGCGGCCTTCGATGCCCACCTCTTCCGCCACGGTAATTTCCACGTGGTCGATAGTGCGGTTGTCCCAGTTGTTCACAAACAGGGAGTTGGCAAAACGCAGCGCCAGCAGGTTCAGAACCGTCTCTTTACCCAGATAGTGGTCAATACGGTAAACCTGACACTCCTCAAAGAACTCGCCCACCTGGTCGTTGATTTCACGCGAGGTTGCCAGCGACGTACCCAGCGGCTTCTCCATCACCACGCGCGCCGGTTTGGCGTTCAGCTTCGCTTCGCCCAGACCTTTGCAGATGGCGCCGAAGGTGCTTGGCGGCATGGCGAAATAGTTAATGGTGACGCGATTTTCCTGGTCCAGCATTTCACCCAGACGGGTAAAGGCGCTTACATCGTTGACGTCCAGATTGCAGAAATCGAGACGCCCGCTCAGCTTATCCCAAAGGCTTTCATCGATTTTCTCTTTCATGAAGGTTTCGAGCGCCTCGCGCACGACTTTGGTATAAGCCTCCTTATCCCAGTCGGCGCGCCCTACCCCAAGGATTCGGGTATCGGGATGGATCTGGCCCGCTTTTTCGAGCTGATACAGGGAAGGCAGCAATTTTCGGCGTGCAAGATCGCCTTTCGCGCCGAAAATGACCAGGTCACATGCCTGGGCTGTTTGCGTTACCGCCATGTCATTCTCCTCAGTTAGATCTCCTGGTACTCTGCCAGGTATCGTTGTAATTTTATTACAATGCACTGTACTGCTTTTACGCGTTTCCTGAAACCATTAGCGCTTAACGTCACGTGCGATACGGTGATTTTTCGTCGCCGGTGCCATAATGCCCGTCTGGTGACGCAACTAATGTCGATTCTTTGCGCAACAGGGTCAGAGCAAAACCCGACGTCGATCAAGTAATGAAAAAAAACAACAACATTTCTTGTCGACGATTACCCTTTCGGGTGTCCCGGGGGTAATATCGGCTAAATCGAATCAAGGTTTCATCTCTATGAAATCGTTTATGCCCTCACGAGCGTCTTGTTAACAATGAACATGCTGGAAAAAATCCAGTTTCAACTGGAACACCTTAGCAAATCCGAGCGCAAAGTGGCTGAAGTTATTCTCGCCGCGCCCGCTCAGGCGATTCATTCAAGCATCGCCGCTCTGGCACAGGAATCGGGCGTCAGCGAACCGACGGTCAATCGATTCTGTCGTAGTCTGGACACCCGCGGCTTTCCTGATTTTAAACTGCATCTGGCACAAAGTCTGGCAAACGGTACCCCGTATGTTAATCGCAATGTAGATGAAGACGACAGCGTTGATGCTTACACCGCAAAAATATTTGAATCGGCAATGGCCACGCTCGACCATGTTCGCCAGTCTCTGGACATGAGTTCAGTGAATCGCGCGGTCGATCTTCTCACGCAGGCCAAACGGATCGCCTTCTTT
>NZ_JABMCU010000003.1:0-74652 GCF_013179605.1 Enterobacter sp. CM29
CGGGATCGGATTATGTCTCTCGTTTATGATAATATGCCCGAATATTCTTCAGACACTGAATCCAGACATCTAAAAATTATGCTGCAAAACATTCGAATCGTGCTGGTCGAAACATCGCACACCGGCAACATGGGCTCTGTGGCCCGCGCTATGAAAACCATGGGCTTAACGAACCTGTGGCTGGTTAATCCGCTGGTGAAACCAGACTCTCAGGCTATTGCGCTGGCGGCCGGCGCCAGCGACGTGATCGGGAATGCACAGATTGTGGACACCCTGGACGAAGCCCTGGCCGGTTGCAGTCTGGTGGTGGGGACCAGCGCGCGCTCCCGTACGCTGCCCTGGCCGATGCTGGACCCGCGCGAATGCGGCCTGAAAAGTATCTCAGAAGCGGAACAGGCGCCGGTTGCGCTGGTGTTTGGTCGTGAACGCGTTGGCCTGACCAACGAGGAACTACAGAAGTGTCACTACCACGTGGCGATTGCCGCAAACCCGGAATACAGCTCGCTGAACCTGGCGATGGCGGTGCAGGTAATCGCCTACGAAGTGCGCATGGCATGGCTGGCGACGCAGGAGAAACAGGTCGAACCTAAAGAAGAGACGGCCTACCCGCTGGTGGACGATCTTGAGCGCTTCTACGGCCACCTGGAGCAGACGCTGCTCTCTACTGGCTTTATCCGCGAAGGTCACCCGGGACAGGTGATGAACAAGCTGCGCCGTATGTTCACCCGCGCGCGTCCGGAAAGCCAGGAGCTGAACATCCTGCGCGGGATCCTGGCGTCGATTGAGCAGAAGAATAAAGAGTAGTGCAGTGTGTTCGCCGGGTGGCGCTGCGCTTACCCGGCCTACAAAGCCCGTAGGCCCGTGCAAGCGCAGCGCCGCCGGGCAAAAAATACGGCACAGAAGGTTAAATACCTGACTAAAACAGTCAAGTAAATAGTTGACCAATTTAGTCAGGAATGTCAGACTTGGCCCTGCTATGCAATACCCCCATTTTACAATAAAAAACCCCGGGCAGGGGCGAGTTTGAGGTTAAGTAAGACATGAGACTGACATCTAAAGGGCGTTATGCCGTGACCGCGATGCTGGACGTTGCGCTCAACTCCGAAGCGGGCCCGGTTCCGTTGGCTGATATTTCTGAACGACAGGGGATCTCCCTCTCTTATCTGGAACAGCTGTTCTCCAGACTGCGTAAAAATGGACTGGTGTCCAGCGTTCGTGGCCCGGGCGGCGGTTATCTGCTGGGTAAAGACGCGGGCAGTATTGCGGTTGGCGAAGTGATTAGCGCAGTTGACGAATCCGTTGATGCGACCCGTTGCCAGGGCAAAGGCGGCTGCCAGGGCGGCGATAAATGCCTGACCCACGCGCTGTGGCGCGATCTGAGCGACCGTCTGACCGGCTTCCTGAATAACATCACCCTGGGTGAGCTGGTTAATAACCAGGAAGTTCTGGATGTTTCTGGTCGTCAGCACAGTCAGGATTCACAACGCAGCACCCGCACGCAGGACGCCATCGACGTTAAACTGCGCGCGTAATTAAAAAGATAAGTATTCAGAATCAGGCCGGGGTGGTCACACCCCGCGTACTCGGTCGTACATCCAGCCGGTTGCCTGATTCCTTGCATTGAAGCGATGTACGGAGTTTATAGAGCAATGAAATTACCGATTTATCTCGACTACTCCGCAACCACGCCGGTGGACCCGCGTGTTGCCGAGAAAATGATGCAGTGTCTGACCCTGGACGGAAACTTTGGTAACCCAGCTTCCCGTTCACACCGTTTTGGCTGGCATGCTGAAGAGGCGGTTGATATCGCCCGTAATCAGATTGCTGACCTGGTCGGTGCCGACCCGCGTGAAATTGTTTTCACCTCCGGTGCGACCGAATCCGACAACCTGGCGATCAAAGGTGCAGCCAACTTTTATCAGAAAAAAGGCAAGCACATCATCACCAGCAAAACCGAACACAAAGCCGTGCTGGACACCTGCCGTCAGCTGGAGCGTGAAGGGTTCGAAGTGACTTACCTGGCGCCGCAGAGCAACGGGATCATCGACCTGAAAGAGCTCGAAGCGGCGATGCGTGATGACACCATTCTGGTTTCCATCATGCACGTTAACAACGAAATCGGTGTTGTGCAGGACATCGCCACCATCGGCGAAATGTGCCGTGCGCGCGGCATCATCTACCACGTGGATGCGACCCAGAGCGTGGGCAAACTGCCTATCGACCTGAGCCAGCTGAAAGTGGACCTGATGTCCTTCTCCGGTCACAAAATCTATGGCCCTAAAGGCATCGGCGCGCTGTACGTTCGTCGCAAGCCACGTATCCGCATCGAAGCACAGATGCACGGCGGCGGTCACGAGCGCGGCATGCGTTCCGGTACTTTGCCTGTTCACCAGATTGTGGGCATGGGCGAAGCGTATCGCATCGCGAAAGAAGAGATGGAAAGCGAGATGGCACGCCTGCGTACGCTGCGTAACCGTCTGTGGGACGGCGTCAAGGATATGGAAGAAGTCTATCTGAACGGCGATCTCGAGCAGGGCGCGCCGAACATCCTCAACGTCAGCTTCAACTATGTTGAAGGCGAGTCGCTGATCATGGCGCTGAAAGACCTGGCCGTTTCTTCCGGTTCTGCCTGTACGTCTGCAAGCCTGGAGCCATCCTACGTGCTGCGTGCGCTGGGCATGACTGACGAGCTGGCACACAGCTCTATCCGTTTCTCTTTAGGTCGTTTCACTACCGAAGAAGAGATTGACTACACCATCAAACTGGTTCGTAACTCCATCGGCCGTCTGCGCGACCTTTCTCCACTGTGGGAAATGTTCAAGCAGGGCGTGGATCTGAACAGCATTGAATGGTCACATCACTAATCGGTACATAAGGAGAATTCAATCATGGCATACAGCGAAAAAGTTATCGATCATTACGAGAACCCGCGCAACGTTGGCTCTTTTGACAACAGCGACGAATCTGTCGGTAGCGGTATGGTTGGCGCGCCAGCGTGTGGCGACGTGATGAAGTTGCAGATTAAAGTCAACAATGAAGGTATCATTGAAGACGCGCGCTTCAAGACCTACGGCTGCGGTTCTGCTATCGCCTCCAGCTCCCTGGTCACCGAGTGGGTGAAGGGCAAGTCTCTGGACGAAGCACAGGCAATCAAAAACACGGACATTGCTGAAGAACTCGAACTGCCGCCGGTGAAAATTCACTGTTCAATTCTGGCAGAAGACGCGATCAAAGCCGCCATTGCGGATTACAAAAGCAAACGTGAAGCAAAATAATTGAGGTTTGAGTATGTCGATTACCCTTAGCGACAGCGCTGCCGCGCGAGTAAGCTCTTTTCTGGCGAACCGTGGTAAAGGCTTTGGCCTGCGACTGGGCGTACGTACCTCCGGCTGTTCTGGTATGGCTTACGTACTGGAGTTTGTTGACGAACCGGCGTCTGATGACACCGTGTTTGAAGACAAGGGCGTGAAGGTGGTGGTCGATGGCAAAAGCCTGCAATTTCTCAACGGCACTCAGCTGGACTTTGTAAAAGAAGGCCTGAACGAAGGGTTCAAATTTACGAACCCGAACGTCAAAGACGAGTGTGGTTGCGGCGAAAGCTTCCACGTTTAACCGCGTTCCGCTGTTATACCGATTAATTCGTGTTGCAGAAAGGCGGCAAGCGAGTGAATCCCCGGGAGCTTACTTAAGTAAGTGACTGGGGTGAACGAGCGCAGACAACGCATCTGCAGCGCGAAGTAAGAAGGTATAACCCCACCGTGGCTGTGCTGCGCGTGGGGTTTGTTCTAACAGGCTACCCCTGAGATTGTTATGGATTACTTCACTCTCTTCGGACTACCCGCTCAATACCCGATTGATCTCCAGGCGCTGACGATCCGTTTTCAGGATCTCCAGCGTCAGTACCATCCGGATAAATTCGCCAGCGGGACGCAGGCAGAGCAGCTGGCTGCGGTATCACACTCCGCAACCATCAACCAGGCCTGGCAAACGCTGCGTCATCCGCTGGCGCGTGCAGAATATCTGCTCTCGCTCCACGGTTTTGATCTGGCGAGCGAACAGCATACCGTGCGCGACACCGCGTTTCTGATGGAGCAGCTGGAGCTTCGCGAAGAGCTGGATGAAATTGAACAGGCTAAAGACGAAGCGCGTCTGGAACGTTTTCTCCAGCGCGTAAAGGGCATGTTCGATACCCGCCATCAGCAGATGGTTGAGCAACTGAACAACGAGACCTGGGACGTGGCGGCAGACACTGTGCGCAAACTCCGTTTTCTCGATAAACTGCGAAGCAGTGCTGAACAACTCGAAGAAAAGCTGCTCGATTTTTAATTTCGGAAGCAATTATGGCCTTATTACAAATTAGTGAGCCAGGCTTTAGCGCCGCACCGCACCAGCGTCGTCTGGCGGTCGGTATTGACCTGGGCACCACCAATTCTCTCGTGGCGACCGTGCGTAGCGGCCAGGCGGAAACGCTGGCTGACGAGCAGGGCCGCCATCTGCTGCCTTCCGTGGTCCACTACCAGCAGCAGGGTCACGCTGTCGGCTTTGATGCCCGCGCCAATGCCGCGCGCGATCCGGCTAACACCATCAGCTCGGTTAAGCGCATGATGGGCCGCTCGCTGGCGGATATCCAGACCCGTTATCCGCATCTGCCGTACCAGTTACAGGCCAGCGAAAACGGCCTGCCGATGATTGCGACATCTGCCGGTCTGCTGAACCCGATTCGTGTTTCCGCTGACATCCTCAAAGCGCTGGCGGCGCGCGCGACGGCGACGCTCGGTGGCGATCTGGACGGCGTGGTAATCACCGTTCCGGCCTACTTCGACGATGCACAACGTCAGGGCACCAAAGATGCCGCGCGTCTGGCGGGCCTGCACGTGCTGCGTCTGCTGAACGAACCGACAGCGGCAGCCATTGCCTACGGCCTCGATTCCGGTCAGGAAGGGGTGATTGCGGTTTACGATCTCGGCGGCGGAACGTTTGATATCTCTATCCTGCGCTTAAGCCGCGGTGTGTTCGAAGTGCTGGCCACCGGCGGGGATTCCGCGCTCGGCGGCGATGACTTCGACCATCTGCTGGCGGACTACATCCGCGAGCAGGCGGGCATCAGCGATCGCAGCGATGCGCGCGTCCAGCGTGAACTGCTGGATGCGGCCATCGACGCCAAAATCGCCCTGAGCGATGCGCAGTCCGTCAGCGTGAACGTCGCAGGCTGGCAGGGTGAGATCACCCGCGACCAGTTCAGCGAACTGATTGCGCCTCTGGTTAAGCGTACCCTGCTGGCCTGCCGTCGCGCATTGAAAGATGCGGGCGTTGAGGCTAACGAGGTGCTGGAAGTGGTCATGGTTGGCGGCTCAACCCGCGTGCCGCTGGTACGTGAGCGCGTAGGGGAATTCTTTGGCCGCACGCCGCTGACCTCTATCGACCCGGACAAAGTGGTTGCCGTGGGTGCCGCTATCCAGGCCGATATCCTGGTCGGCAACAAGCCGGACAGCGAAATGCTGCTGCTGGACGTCATCCCGCTGTCTCTGGGTTTAGAAACCATGGGCGGCCTGGTGGAGAAAGTCATTCCCCGTAACACCACCATTCCGGTGGCGCGCGCGCAGGAGTTTACGACCTTCAAAGACGGCCAGACCGCGATGTCCATCCACGTGATGCAGGGCGAGCGCGAGCTGGTGCAGGACTGCCGCTCTCTGGCGCGCTTTGCGCTGCGAGGAATTCCGGCGCTGCCGGCGGGCGGGGCGCATATTCGCGTCACCTTCCAGGTAGATGCGGACGGTCTGCTGAGCGTGACGGCGATGGAAAAATCCACCGGCGTCGAATCGTCCATTCAGGTGAAGCCGTCCTACGGCCTGACCGATGGCGAAATCGCCTCCATGATTCAGGACTCAATGAGCTACGCCGAGCAGGATGTGAAGGCGCGTATGCTGGCGGAACAAAAAGTGGAAGCCGCACGCGTGCTGGAGAGCCTGAACGGCGCGCTCGCTGCCGACGCCGCGCTGTTAAGCGCCGCTGAGCGCCAGGTGATTGACGACGCTGCTGCGCGCTTAAGCGCCGTGGCCGAAGGCAATGACGCTGACGCAATAGAAGAAGCCATTAAAAACGTTGATAAACAAACCCAGGACTTCGCTGCTCGCCGCATGGACAAATCTGTCCGCGTCGCGCTGAAAGGCCAGTCCGTGGACGAGGTTTAATATGCCAAAGATTGTTATTTTGCCTCATGCGGACCTCTGTCCGGATGGCGCTGTTCTGGAAGCGAAGACCGGTGAAACCATTCTCGATGTAGCCCTGCGTGCAGGTATCGAAGTGGAACACGCCTGTGAAAAATCCTGTGCCTGCACCACCTGCCACTGCATCGTGCGTGAAGGTTTTGATTCTCTCGCCGAGAGCACCGAAGACGAAGACGACATGCTGGACAAAGCATGGGGTCTGGAGCCAGACAGCCGCTTAAGCTGCCAGGCGGCGGTGACCGATGAAGATCTGGTCGTGGAATTCCCACGCTACACCATCAACCACGCACGCGAGCATTAATATGGGACTGAAGTGGACTGACAGCCGTGAAATCGGCGAAGCGCTCTACGACGCGAACCCGGATCTCGATCCGAAGACCGTACGATTCACCGACATGCATCAGTGGATCTGCGATTTAGAGGATTTTGACGACGATCCAAACGCATCCAATGAAAAAATTCTGGAGGCGATTCTGTTAGTCTGGTTAGATGAAGCAGAGTAAATCACTTAACGGGCTGCCTTCAGGCGGCCCGTTTGCTAATAAGGACAAATAAAATGACCGAAGCGATGAAGATTACACTCTCCACGCAGCCAGCCGACGCACGCTGGGGCGAGAAAGCCACCTGGAGCATCAATAACGACGGTATTACCCTGCACCTGACGGGTAACGATGATTTGGGCCTGATCCAGCGCGCCGCGCGTAAAATTGACGGCCTGGGCATTAAGCATGTCACTCTGGCTGGCGAAGGCTGGGACACAGACCGCAGCTGGGCTTTCTGGGCGGGTTACAAAGGGCCGAAAGGCACCCGTAAAATTGAGTGGGCGAACCTCGATGAAGCCGGTCAGAAAGAGCTGGAAAGCCGCCTGAAAATTATCGACTGGGTGCGCGACACCATCAACGCCCCGGCGGAAGAGTTGGGGCCTGAGCAGCTGGCGCAGCGCGCGGTTGACCTGCTGTGCGGCGTGGCGGACGACAAGATGACCTACCGCATCACCAAAGGTGAAGACCTGCGCGAACAAAATTACATGGGTATCCACACCGTGGGTCGTGGCTCCGAGCGTCCTCCGGTCCTGCTGGCACTGGATTACAACCCAACCGGCGATAAAGAAGCGCCGGTCTTTGCCTGTCTGGTCGGGAAAGGTATCACCTTCGATACCGGCGGTTACAGCCTGAAGCAGAGCGCGTTCATGGACTCCATGAAGTCCGACATGGGCGGCGCGGCGACCATTACCGGCGCGCTGGCGTTCGCCATCACCCGTGGTCTGAACAAGCGCGTGAAGCTCTACCTGTGCTGTGCGGATAACATGGTGAGTGGCAATGCCTTCAAGCTGGGCGACATCATTCGCTACCGCAACGGTAAAAATGTTGAGGTGATGAACACCGATGCCGAAGGCCGTCTGGTGCTGGCCGATGGCCTGATCGACGCCTCTGCGCAGAAGCCGGAGCTGATTATCGACATGGCGACCCTGACCGGCGCGGCGAAAACTGCCCTTGGCAACGATTACCATGCGCTGTTCAGCTTCGACGACAAGCTGGCCGCTCGCCTGCTGGCCAGCGCGGCGGCGGAAAACGAGCCGTTCTGGCGTCTGCCGCTGGCCGAGTTCCACCGCAGCCAGCTGCCGTCTAACTTCGCCGAGCTGAACAACACCGCGAGCGCGGCGTACCCGGCGGGAGCCAGCACAGCAGCAGGCTTCCTGTCTCACTTCGTTGAGAACTACCATGAAGGCTGGCTGCACATTGACTGCTCCGCAACCTACCGTAAAGCGGCGGTTGAGCAGTGGTCAGCAGGCGCAACCGGTCTGGGTGTGCGTACCGTGGCGAACCTGCTGACGGCTGAGTGATCTTTTTTGCCGGGTGGCGCTACGCTTACCCGGCCTACAAAACCCGTAGGCCCGTGCAAGCGTAGCGCCGCCGGGCAATTGTGAAGTAGCCAAACTATGTCAGAAACCAAAAACGAATTAGAAACCCTGCTGGAGCAGGCGGCGACCGAGCCCGCCCACCGTCCGGCCTTTTTCCGCACGCTGCTGGAATCCACCGTCTGGGTGCCGGGCACCGCAGCAGAAGGGGAGCAGGTTGTCGAAGACAGCGCCCTGGATCTGCTGCACTGGGAGAAAGACGACGGCACGTCGGTGATCCCGTTCTTTACCTCGCTCGAGGCCTTGCAGGAAGCGGTAGAAGACGAACAGGCGTTCGTGGTGATGCCGGTGCGCACGTTGTTCGAAATGACGCTGGGGCAGACGCTATTCCTCAATGCCAAACTGCCGACCGGGAAAGAGTTCACTCCGCGTGAAATCAGCCATCTGATTGGTGACGAGGGCAACCCGCTCAGCACCCAGGAGGTGCTGGAAGGGGGCGAAACGCTGCTGCTGTCTGAAGTGGCTGAGCCGCCCGCGCAGATGATTGACTCCCTGACCACGCTGTTTAAAACCATCAAGCCGGTAAAACGCGCGTTCCTCTGCTCCATCAAAGAGAGCGCTGACGAAAAGCCTGTTCTGCTGATTGGAATTGAGGCCGATGGCGATATCGACGAGATCATCCAGGCGGCGGGAAGCGTAGCGACCGACACGCTCCCGGGCGATGAGCCGATTGATATCTGTCAGGTGAAGAAAGGTGAGCAGGGCATCAGCCACTTTATTACCGAGCACATCACCCCGTTCTACGAGCGTCGCTGGGGCGGCTTCCTGCGCGATCTCAAGACCAACCGCATTATCTGATTACGGCGGGGTGACCTTCACCCCGTTGCTTCCAGCAACAGTAAATCCATCAGCAGCACCAGATTCGACTCAAACGACGTCACCCCTGCGGCTTCGGCGGCGAAATGTACCGCTTCGTCATAGAGGGCAAAATGCACGTCGGCCATACCTGCCAGCGTATTGGCCGACGCGCGGGTAAACGCGACGATCGTCATGCCGACGTTTTTGGCGATCCGCGCTTTATCCAGCACCTGCTCCGTTTCGCCGCTGCGCGAAACGGCAATAAATACCTGATAGCGTGCGGCGTTGCTGAGAAAAATATTCCGGCTGTCCCCCGGTCCGGAGATGAACGCGGTTTTTCCCAGCACCTGCAACTTCTTGGTCAGGTACTCGGCAAAAAGATATGAAAACCCGGCGCCGTAGAGAAAGAAGCTCTCTTTCTGGCGCAGCAGGCTGGCAAACTGCTGGCGTTTGTCCTGGGTAACCCACTGGAAGGTCTGCTGATAGTTGGCAATAAACCGGGCAAAAAGCGCGGGCATTTCTGCATGTTGCGCAGACTGTACGGTGATATGCGGCGTGTCAGAAAGCAGCTGCTTGCAGTGCCAGATAAACTCGCTAAATCCGCTGAAGCCCAGCTTCTGGCACAGCCGCATAATCGTCGCGGTGGAGACAAATGTCGCCAGCGCCAGCTCGCGCACCGTGATATTGCCCACCAGCAGCGGATGCTCAGTGAGGTGGGCGAGGACGCGATACTCCGCGCGGGTCAGTGACGACCCGCGTGTTAACAGCGTTGCCAGGCGGTTATCCATTATTTCGCCGGTTCTACCGGCAGATCGTCCCGTGCACCCCATTCACTCCAGGCGCCGTCATACAGCGTCACGTCATTCGCGCCAAGGGTTGCCAGCGCCAGGATCACCACGCAGGCCGTCACGCCGGAGCCGCAGCTGGCAATAACCGGACGATGCAAATCCACGCCCTGACGTTCAAAAATGGCACGCAATTCATCGGTGGTTTTCAGCTCGCCTTCAAACACCAGATCGCCCCACGGCACGTTCAGCGCCCCCGGGATATGTCCGCGCTTCAGCCCCGGACGCGGCTCATCCGCTTCAGCGTTGAAGCGTGGAGCGGGACGGGCATCGACGATTTGCGCCGTGTTTTCATGGCTCACGACCAGCACGTCGGTCAGGCGTTTCACCACGTGTGCGTCGAACGTGGCATCGAATTCGCCTTCCGGCAGCGTCACGTCGCCCTGCTGAAGCGGCAGCTCGTCGCGCTTCCAGCCCGCAAGCCCGCCCGCCAGAATCGACACTTTTTCCACGCCGAAGTTTTTCAGCATCCACCACGCCCGCGGGGCGGAAAACAGATTACCTTCATCATAAACAACAAGATGTTTGTCTTTGCTGATGCCGAGCTCGCGCATCGCCACGGAAAACGCTTCCGGACGAGGCAGCATGTGCGGCAGGGGAGAGGTGTGATCGGAGAGGGCTTCGATATCGAAAAAAACCGCGCCAGGCAGGTGCCCTGCGCGATATTCAGCGGGAACGTCACGATGCTCCTGGCCCGGAGGGGCCATGCGCGCGTCGATAATCTGAACTTCCGGGTCGTCGCCGTGCTCAATCAGCCAGTCGGCGGCGACAAAATATGAGGTGGACATGGTTGCCTCCATTCTTTTCCGTAAAAAAGGATTGTCGGTGTTTTTTCTGACACCGACAAGTTAACCACGTTCAACTCGCGAGCAAGCCCCTATTTTTTCACCGCTTCACCGTCCTGCCATGCCTTTTGCAGCGCTGGCCAGTAGTCGCGGTTGGCTTCGATCATCTCATCCAGAATCGCTTTCGCGTGCTCCATGGTCGGCACGGTGCGGTTCAGGGTAAACGCCTGCAACGCTTTCTCGTAGCTGCCTTCGATGGTTGCCTCCACCAGCAGCTGTTCAGAAGCGAGCTGCTGTTGCAGGAGCGTCTGGTGGAACAACGGCACCTGACCCACGCGGACAGGCTCCGGCCCTTCGGAGGTGATATAGGCAGGTACTTCCACCACCGCATCGTACGGCAGATTGGTAATCGCCCCGCGGTTTTCCACCATCACCAGATGACGTTGGCGCAGGTTGAATGCCAGCGAGCAGGCGACATCGACGATAAATTCGCCGTGAACACCTACGTGGAAGGCGTCCGGTAAGATCCCGCTGCGCTGGTACTCTTCGGCGGCGGCAAACAGCTTTTTCTCACGTCCGTTCATCACTTCGTTGGCACGGGTATAGTCCGGGTTCTGATGCTCCACAATCTGGTTCGGCATCAGGTAGTACTGTAGATACGGGTTCGGCAGGTACTCCGGGAAGTTATCCATAATCGGCTTGATGTTGCGCCAGGTTTTCACCCATGACGGATCCGAGTGCTGCGGGTCGGTTTTGGCCGCGTCTTCCGTCAGCAGGCCAAACTTCGCGATATGTTTACGCAGCTCCGGCAGCTTGTCCTCGCCGTCCACCAGCACGCGGGTAAACCAGCCGAAGTGGTTGAGGCCAAAATAGTCCACCTCCAGTTTATGACGGTCCACGCCCAGAATGGCGCCCATATTGCGCATCGCGGCGACAGGCATATCGCAGATGTTCAGCACGCGTGCGTTGGGGCGCAGGCGACGCACGCCCTCAGCGACGATCGCCGCCGGGTTGGAGTAGTTCACGATCCACGCTTTCTCGTGCGCGTAGCGTTCCACCCTATCGATCAGCTCTACCATCGGCAGGATCGTACGCAGGCCATATGCCAGCCCGCCGGGTCCGCAGGTTTCCTGGCCGACCACTCCGTGGCGCAGCGGAATTTTTTCATCCTGCTCGCGCATTTTGTACTGTCCGACGCGCATCTGAGCAAAAACAAAATGCGCGCCGCTGAAGGCCACCTCCGGATCGCTGGTGACCGTAAATTTGATGCTCTGGCTGTGGTCGCGAATGACCTTTTCCACCACGGGCGCAATGGTGTTCTGGCGCGCCTCGTCGATGTCATACAGGCGAATCTCTGCCAGGGGGAAATCGTGCAGGCGTACCATCAGGCTTTTTACTATACCTGGCGTGTAGGTGCTGCCGCCGCCGGCAATCGACAGAATGAATGGGGGTGTTAACATCTTTAGCTCCTTTCAGAGAAACGTCTCAACGGCTTCTCGCATTTTTTTGACATGCAGCCCGTAGACCACCTGAACGTTGTTACCTTGTTTGATAATCCCTTTCGCGCCGGTCGCTTTCAGGCGCGGTTCGTCGATGATGGCGACGTCCTTCACCGTGACGCGTAAGCGGGTGTAGCAGTTATCAACCACCTGAATGTTTTCCCGACCGCCCAGACCGACGACGATCGATTCGCCCAGCCCGTCGTTATTTCCCTTCGCCTGGTATTCCTGTTTGCTGTAGAGGCGCGTCTCCCGATCGTCATCTTCACGACCGGGCGTTTTCATGTTGAAACGCAGAATCAGGAAGCGGAACACCACGAAATAAAGGGCGAACATGATCAGCCCGACCACGATGTACATGGGCCAGTTGGACTTTTCCGTGCCGAGCGGCAGGTTGTAGAGAATAAAATCGATAATTCCGTTGGCGCCGATGGCGTGAACGCCAAACAGGGTGAACAGCATCATGCCAATGCCGGTCAGCACCGCATGCACCACGAACAACAGCGGGGCGACAAACAGGAAAGAGAACTCGATCGGCTCGGTTACGCCGACCAGCAGCGAGGTCAGCGCCGCCGGGATCAGAATGGCTTTCGCAATCGCTTTACGCTCTGGCTTCGCGGTCATGTACATCGCCAGCGCGGCGGCGGGAAGGCCGAACATCTTGCTGATGCCGCGAGCATCCCACACCACGGTGCTGCTGAGCTGCTTCACGTCCGGGCAGGCCATCTCGGCGAAATAGATATTGCGCGCGCCCTGGTAAGCCGTACCGCACACCTCCTGCGTACCGCCCAGTTCGGTATACAGGAACGGCGTATAGACCAGATGATGCAGGCCCGTCGGCACCAGAATGCGTTCAAGGAAACCGTAGATCGCCACCCCAAACGGACCGGACCCTTTGATCGCCAGCGCCAGGGCGCTTATTCCATGCTGTGCGTACGGCCAGAGTTCGCTCATGACCACGCCGAGCAGCATAGAGACTGGCAACATCACAATCGCGACAAAGCAGTGGCCGGAGTATATCGCCATCGCGCCGTTAAACTGGACACCGGAATATTTGTTGTACAGATAACCGGAGAGCGCCCCGGTCAGGATCCCGGCGAAAACGCCCATCTCCAGCACCTGGACGCCCAGAACCATGCTTTGTCCGGCGGCTTTCATCTGCTCTGCAGGGGCCAGTTCTCCCTGAAGCTGTAACGTCACGTTCATGGCATTGATAAACACGATAAAAGTCACCAGCCCAATCAGCGCCGCGTAGCCTTTGTCTCGGGTTGCCAGGCCAATGGGGATCCCGACGGCAAACACCAGCGCCAGGTTGACCAGCACCGACACGGCAGATTTGGCGATCAGCTGGCCGATACTCTGGATCAGCGGATGGCCGAGAAACGGCAGGTACTCGGCCAGATTGCCGTTACCCAGCACATTCCCAAAGGCGATAAACAGACCGACGATAGGTAAGATAAGTACAGGTCCGTAAAGTGATTTTCCGAAATTTTGTAGGGCGTTCACGGCTCGTTTCATGGCTTTCTCTCTTATTGAACCGCGCACTCGGGGTGCGTCATGGTCATAAAACTAGCAGGCATGATGCGAGCTTATCCAGCTATCTTCTTGTTTTAAAAACAAATGACGCGAAAGGTAACATGTTACGTTACGCTGTGTGATCGCGGTTCCACCCTCGCATGCGAGCGCGATGCCATTCTGCGAGGCGCTTTCCAGATTATAAAATTGGACTTTTTGTATTAACGAAACTTGCGGATAATACTTATCCGGACGACGACCAACAGGCCCCTCAGGCCAGGGACATAGGATGAAACCGTTTCGCTTAGCTGCGATCTCTCTCGCGCTGCTCACCACCTTTACGCTTGTCGGCTGTGATAACAGCGATGACAAACCTCAGGCCGCTGCCCCCGCAGCGTCTACTACATCAGAACAGAAAACCCCGGCAAAACCGGATCCTGAAAAGCTGGCTAAGCTGGCCGCGCAGAGTCAGGGTAAGGCGTTGACGCTGCTGGATGCCTCTGAAGTGCAACTCGACGGCGCTGCGACACTGGTTCTGACCTTCTCTGTACCGCTGGATCCCAGCCAGGATTTTGCGAAAACGGTGCATGTGGTGGATAAAAAAAGTGGCAAAGTGGACGGCGCCTGGGAACTGGCCCCCAATCTGAAAGAGCTGCGCCTGCGCCATCTGGAGCCGAATCGTAATCTGGTCGTCACCGTCGAGCGTAATTTGCTGGCGCTGAACAAAGCGACATTCGGCATTGACTATGAAAAAGCGATCACCACCCGGGATGTTGAACCGACGGTCGGATTCGCCAGCCGCGGATCGCTGCTGCCGGGTAAAGTGGTGGAAGGGTTGCCGGTGATGGCGCTCAACGTCAACAATGTGGACGTGAACTTCTACCGCGTTAAGCCGGAGTCGCTGGCCTCGTTTGTCAGCCAGTGGGAGTACCGTAACTCGCTGACCAACTGGGAATCTGACAACCTGCTGAAGATGGCGGAACTGGTCTACACCGGCCGTTTCGACCTCAACCCGGCGCGCAACACGCGTGAAAAACTGCTCCTGCCGCTCAAAGATATTAAGCCGCTCCAGCAGTCTGGCGTCTATATCGCCGTGATGAATCAGGCTGGTCACTATAACTACAGTAACGCCGCGACGCTCTTTACCTTAAGTGATATTGGGCTGTCCGCTCACCGTTATCATAACCGCCTGGACATCTTCACCCAGAGTCTTGAAAACGGTGCGGCGCAGTCAGGCGTGACCATTACCCTTCTGAACGATAAAGGACAGACCCTGGCCGAGGCGAACAGCGACGCCGATGGTCATGCGAAACTGGAAACCGATAAAGAAGCCGCGCTGATCCTGGCCAGTAAAGATGGCCAGACCACGCTTCTTGACCTCAAACTTCCGGCGCTGGATCTGGCGGAGTTTGATATCGCCGGTAACCCGGGTTACAGCAAACAGTTCTTTATGTTTGGCCCGCGCGATCTCTATCGTCCGGGTGAAACGGTGATCCTTAACGGCCTGCTTCGCGACAGCGATGGCAAACCGCTTCCCGAGCAGCCTGTAAAACTTGACGTGCTGCGTCCGGACGGCCAGGTAGCGCGTACGGTCGTTGTGCAACCTGAGAACGGTCTCTATCGCTTCAACTATCCGCTTGATAGCAGCGCCCAGACCGGCATGTGGCATATTCGCGCGAATACGGGGGATAACCAGCAGCGCATGTGGGATTTCCACGTCGAAGATTTTATGCCTGAGCGTATGGCGCTGAATCTGACCGGGCAAAAAACGCCGGTTTCCCCGCAGGAGGATGTGGACTTTAACGTTGTGGGCTATTACCTGTATGGCGCGCCGGCTAACGGTAATTCTCTGCAAGGCCTGCTTTTCCTGCGTCCGCTGCGTGACGCGGTGCCTGCACTGCCTGGCTTCCAGTTCGGTGATATTGCCGAGGAGAACCTGAGCCGCAGCCTGGATGAAGTGCAGCTTACGCTGGACGAACAGGGGCGCGGACAGGTTACCACCGAAAGCCAGTGGAAAGAGGTGCACTCGCCGCTGCAACTGATTTTGCAGGCCAGCCTGCTGGAATCAGGCGGGCGTCCGGTAACGCGACGCGCCGAGCAGGCTATCTGGCCTGCGGCTGAACTTCCGGGGATCCGCCCACAGTTCGCCAGCAAGGCCGTGTACGACTACCGCACCGATACCACCGTCAACCAGCCGATTGTTGATGAGAACGGCAACGCCAGCTTTGACATCGTCTATGCCGATGCCAGCGGTGCGAAAAAAGCGGTATCTGGTCTGCAGGTGCGTCTGGTCCGTGAGCGTCGCGACTACTTCTGGAACTGGTCCGAGAGCGAGGGCTGGCAGTCTCAGTTTGATCAAAAAGATCTGGTTGAGGGCGAGCAGGAACTTAACCTCAAGGCCGATGAAACCGGTAAAGTCACCTTCCCGGTGGAGTGGGGCTCATACCGTCTGGAAGTGAAAGCCCCTGATAGCATGGTCAGCAGCGTGCGCTTCTGGGCGGGGTACAGCTGGCAGGATAACAGCGATGGCACGGGTGCTGCACGCCCGGATCGTGTGACGCTGAAACTGGACAAGCCATCCTATCAGCCAGGCGATACCATCAACCTGCATATTGCAGCGCCGGCCGCAGGCAAGGGCTATGCAATGATCGAATCCAGCGAAGGGCCACTGTGGTGGAAAGAGATCGACGTACCGGTTAACGGTCTGGATCTCGCCATTCCGGTGGATAAGGCCTGGAAACGTCACGATCTCTACCTCAGCACGCTGGTGGTTCGTCCTGGCGATAAATCTAAATCCGCCACGCCAAAACGCGCGGTTGGTCTGCTGCATCTGCCAATGGGGGACGAAAATCGTCGCCTGAGCATCGCACTTGATAACCCACAAAAAATGCGTCCGAACCAGACGCTTTCTGTGAAAGTGAAAGCCAGCGTAAAAGAGGGGGCTGTGCCACAGAAGGTGAACGTGCTGGTCTCGGCTGTTGATAGCGGCGTGCTGAACATTACCGACTACGTCACGCCGGATCCGTGGGAAGCTTTCTTCGGTCAGAAGCGCTATGGCGCGGACATCTATGATGTTTACGGCCAGGTGATTGAAGGTCAGGGACGTCTTGCCGCACTGCGCTTTGGCGGAGACGGCGATGAACTGAAACGCGGCGGTAAGCCACCGGTGAACCATGTCACCATTATTGCTCAGCAGGCGCAGCCGGTTACGCTTGATGCCAACGGTGAAGGCACCATCACGCTGCCGATCGGTGATTTCAACGGCGAACTGCGCCTGATGGCGCAGGCCTGGACGGAAGACGATTTCGGCAGCAGCGAAAGCAAAATCATTGTGGCGGCTCCGATTATCACCGAGCTTAACACGCCGCGATTCCTCGCAAGTGGCGATACCTCTCGCCTGACGCTGGACCTGACCAACCTTACTGACCAGCCGCAAACGCTGAACATTGCGTTAACCGCAACCGGTAAGGTGTCGCTCGAAGGTGCTCAGCCAGAGCCGGTTAAGCTGCCGCCTGGCGCTCGTAGCACTCTGTTTATTCCGGTGCGCGCGCTGGAAGGCTATGGCGATGGTGAAGTAACTGCTCAGGTGACGGGGCTTCAGCTCCCTGGTGAGACGTTTGCGCCGCAGCAGAAGAGCTGGAAAATTGGTGTACGCCCCGCATTCCCGGCGCAAACGGTGAATACGGGCACGATGCTGAACCCTGGCGAATCCTGGAGCGCGCCAGCACAGCATATCGACGGTTTCTCGCCTGCCACGCTACAGGGACAGCTATTGCTCAGCGGTAAACCACCTTTGAACCTGGCGCGCTACATTCGTGAACTTCAGGCCTATCCATACGGATGTCTTGAGCAGACCACCAGCGGCCTGTTCCCGTCCCTCTACACCAACGCGGCACAGCTTACGGCGTTGGGCATTAAAGGCGACACCGACGATAAACGCCGTGCGGCCATTGATATCGGCATCTCCCGTCTGCTGCAAATGCAGCGTGACGATGGCGGTTTTGCCTTGTGGGATAAAAACGGCCCGGAAGAGTACTGGCTGACCGCCTATGTTACGGATTTCCTGGTGCGGGCAGGGGAGCAGGGTTACAGCGTGCCTGCCGAGGCGGTGAATAACGCCAACAGCCGACTGCTGCGCTATTTACAGGATCCGGGGATGATGTCCATCCGCTACAGCGACGACACCCAGGCCAGCAAATTTGCTGTCCAGGCGTATGCTTCGCTGGTGCTGGCTCGTCAGCAAAAAGCGCCGCTCGGTGCACTGCGTGAAATCTGGGAGCGTCACGCTCAGGCCGCTTCCGGGCTTCCGTTGATGCAGCTGGGCATGGCACTCAAACTGATGGGGGATACACCGCGCAGCCAGCAGGCGCTGGATCTGGCTCTCAAAACACCCCGTAACGACAGCCGAAACTGGATGGCGGATTACGGCAGCCAGCTGCGTGATAATGCCCTGATGCTCTCCCTGCTGGAAGAGTACAAGCTGCTGCCGGATGCGCAAAACAGGCTGTTGAACGCGTTATCTGAAGACGCGTTCAGCCAGCGCTGGCTGTCAACCCAGGAGAGCAATGCGCTGTTCCTGGCTGGACGTTCACTGCAAACCTTGTCAGGCGCGTGGCAGGCAACGACCACCCTCTCTGAACAGACCCAGAGCAGTGATAAAGCGCAGGTAGAAAACCTGAACGGCGACCAGCCTGGTGCCTTGCAGGTGACGAATACCGGCACGACGCCGCTGTGGGTACGACTGGACACTACTGGCTATCCGGAGTATGCGCCCCAGCCATCTTCTCACGTCTTGCAGATTGAACGTCATATCCTGTCGACAGACGGCAGCAGCAAGTCGCTCTCTTCACTTAAGAGCGGTGAGCTGGTTCTGGTGTGGCTGGAAGTGAAGGCAAGCCAGAACGTACCGGATGCGCTGGTGGTGGATCTGCTCCCGGCAGGTCTGGAGCTGGAAAACCAGAATCTGGCGAGCAGCAGCGCCAGCTTGCAGGACAGCGGCAGTGAAGTGCAAAACCTGCTGAATCAGATGCAACAGTCTGATATTCAGCACATGGAATTCCGCGACGATCGCTTTGTGGCCGCCGTGCCGGTCAATGAAGGTCAGCCGGTCACGCTGGTTTACCTGGCCCGTGCCGTTACGCCGGGAACCTACCAGGTGCCTGTTCCTATGGTCGAGTCCATGTATGTTCCGCAGTGGCGGGCAACGGGGGCGGCCAGTGGCCCGCTGATCGTTGTTCCGTAAGATGCAGATAGCACGCCTGATTCGCTCCCGCTGGCTGTGGCTTGCGGGAGCGCTTCTCTTTTTAGGGGGGCTGATTGTCGCCGCTGACCGCGTGTGGCCGTTGCCCCTGAAAGAGGTCAACCCTGCGCGAGTGGTGGTGGATGAGCAGGGTGTTCCGTTGTGGCGTTTTGCCGACAGCGAAGGCATCTGGCGCTATCCGGTTACCATTGAAGAGGTTTCCCCACGCTATCTTGAGGCGCTGATCCAGTATGAAGATCGCTGGTTCTGGGATCACCCTGGCGTCAATCCGCTTTCTGTACTGCGTGCCGCCTGGCAGGATCTCACCGCCGGGAGAGTGGTTTCTGGCGGGAGCACGCTTACCATGCAGGTGGCACGTCTTCTGGATCCGCATCCGCGTACCTTTGGCGGTAAAATTCGTCAGCTGTGGCGGGCGATGCAGCTGGAGTGGCATCTCTCCAAGCGTGAAATCCTGACGCTGTATCTCAACCGTGCCCCGTTTGGCGGCACGTTGCAAGGCGTGGGCGCGGCAAGCTGGACTTATCTTGGCAAACCGCCGTCTCAGCTGAGCTATTCCGACGCGGCGCTGCTGGCTGTACTGCCACAGGCACCCAGCCGTCTGCGCCCCGACCGCTGGCCGGAACGTGCCGAAGCGGCGCGGAACAAAGTGCTCGACCGCATGCTGACTCAGGGCGTCTGGTCTGAGAAGCAGGTGAAAGAGTCCCGTGAAGAGCCGGTCTGGCTGGCCCCCCGGCAGATGCCGCAGCTGGCGCCGCTCTTTTCCCGCATGATGTTGAGTAAAAGCCGCGACACAAAAATAGTCACCACGCTGGATGCAGCTTTGCAACGACAGCTTGAAGAGCTGGCAATGAACTGGAAATCGCGCCTGCCTGCCCGCAGTTCACTGGCGATGATCGTCGTGGATCATACATCCATGAAAGTGCGTGGCTGGGTAGGCTCGGTAGATATCAATGATGACAGTCGCTTTAGTCACGTGGATATGGTCAATGCGATCCGATCGCCGGGATCGGTCCTCAAGCCATTCATCTATGGCATGGCGCTGGACGATGGCCTGATCCATCCCGCTTCGTTATTACAGGATGTTCCAAGAAAAACGGGGGATTATCGCCCCGGCAACTTTGACAGCGGTTTCCATGGGCCGGTCAGCATGAGCGAAGCCCTGGTGCGTTCCCTCAACCTGCCTGCGGTGCAGGTACTGGAAGCGTACGGCCCAAAACGTTTTGCAGGCATGCTGAGCAACGCGGGATTACCGCTCATACTCCCCGCGGGTGCGCAGCCCAACCTCTCCCTGATCCTGGGTGGCGCTGGGGCACGCCTGGCTGATATCGCTGCCGCCTACAGTGCCTTTGCGCGGCAGGGGCAGGCGGGCCGGTTGCGTTTACAGCCGGGCGATCCGCTGATCGAACGTCCGCTGCTGTCGCAGGGGGCGGCGTGGATCATTCGTCGCATTCTCGCCAGTGAAGCACAGCCCCTGCCGGACAGTGCGCTGCCCCAGGTTGCGCCGCTGGCGTGGAAAACGGGCACCAGTTACGGCTACCGGGATGCCTGGGCCATCGGGCTGAACGCCCGGTATGTCATTGGAATCTGGACCGGACGTCCGGACGGCACGCCCGTTGCCGGGCAGTTTGGTTTCGCCAGCGCAGTTCCGCTCCTGAATCAGGTCAATAACATGCTTCAGTCCCGCTCGATGGTGGATGAAGCCCGTCTGCCGCGCGATCCGCGTCCTGCAAGCGTAGGACGGGGCGTGATTTGCTGGCCGGGGGGCCAGTCCCTGCCTGAAGGGAACGAAAACTGTCGGCGTCGGCTGTCAACCTGGCTGCTGGAAGGCAGTGAACCGCCTACGCTGCTGCTGCCGGAACAGGAAGGTATTCGCGGGATCCGTTTCCCGGTCTGGCTGGATAAAGAAGGCAAACGCGTCGCAGCGGATTGTCCTGATGCGACAGAAAAAGTGCTGGATGTCTGGCCGCTGCCGCTGGAGCCCTGGCTGCCTGCTGCCGAAAAACGGGCCGCTCGTCTCCCCGCCCGTTCAGCGGTTTGCCCTCCGCTGGATAATCATAATGCGGCGCCGCTGATGTTGTCAGGCGTCAGAGAAGGGGCGGTAATTAAACGTCTTCCGGGTGAGAAAAACATGACCCTGTTCGTTTCAACCAGCGGCGGGGAGGGGCAACGATGGTGGTTTTTGAATGGAGAACCGCTGGACGGACATCAGAAGAATTATTCACTGCAATTATATTTACCGGGTAAATATCAGTTAGTTGTATTAGATGAAACAGGACAAACGGCGACGGTCAATTTTGAGTTAGATCGCTAAGTGTTACTCCTCAAGAGTTAGCTTGATAATTATCAATATCCGTTCCTGAAAAAAAACGAGAATGCGTTTTTATTTTAAGGAACGAGCAATGGAAAAAAATAAACATCAGGGAGAGGGGACTATTCCCGCCATATCCCGGCGTCAGTTTATTCAGGCACGATCGGCGCTCGCCGCTCTGCCTTTTGTCGTCAAAACCGGCAAAGTACAGGCACAGGGCGCGGCGGTTTCAGACACTACGCCTGAAGAAAAAGTGGTGCAAACCTGTAGTACGTTTGACTGCGGCGGCAAGTGTGATATTCGTGCTCACGTCAGTGAGGGCGTTGTGACCCGAATTTCTACGCGTCCGGATAACGCGTTGGATCCGCAAATGCCCGTAATGCGCGCCTGCGTGCGTGGCCGGGCTTATCGGAAATTTGTTTACCATCCCGATCGACTGAAATACCCAATGAAACGTGTAGGGAAACGTGGCGAAGGAAAATTCGAGCGTATTACCTGGGATGAAGCCACCACCCTTATTGCGAATCAATTAAAAACTATTACGCAAAAATACGGTGCGGCTTCACGCTATGTTCATGTGGGCACCGCTGTGTCCGGCGGGACTTTTTCCGGCGATAAAATGGTTCGTCGTCTGCTCAACTTAACCGGCGGCTATCTCGAAAGCTATCACTCTGTCAGTATGGGTAACACGGCGGCAGCAACGCCGTATACCTATGGCACCGCTGCCAGCGGCAGTTCTCTGGACACGCTGCTGGACACCAAACTGGTCATCCTCTGGGGACATAACCCGACGGAAACGATCTTTGGTCACAGCAACCACTTCTACCAGAAGATGAAGCAAAACGGCACTCGCTTTATTGTTGTCGACCCTCGCTATTCCGATACGGTTTCCTCCCTGGCCGATCAGTGGATCCCGCTGCTTCCCACCACGGACAACGCCCTGATGGACGCTATGATGTATGTGATCGTCACGGAGAACCTGCACGATCGCGACTTTATTCAGCGCTACACCCTGGGCTTTGACGAAGACACTATGCCAGAAGGCGTTCCGGCCAATGAATCCCTGATGGCTTACCTTAGCGGCGCAAAAGATGGCGTGGCGAAAACGCCCGAGTGGGCAGAGAAAATCACCCACGTGCCTGCACAAACAATTCGGCAACTGGCGCGCGACTACGCAACCACCAAACCCGCTGCGCTGATCCAGGGCTGGGGACCGCAGCGTCATAACTGCGGCGAGCGCACCGCGCGCGGCTCGACGTTGCTGGCTACGCTCACGGGTAACGTCGGGGTGAAAGGCGGTTGGGCAGCGGGCTATGGCGGCTGCGCAAACCGGAAATTTGCCGCCGGACCAGAAATGCCGGACAACCCGGTCAAAGCCAAAATATCGGTGATGAACTGGGTGCAGGCCGCCGACGATGCCTCTCAGGTCACCGCGGACGTCGGCCTGAAGGATGCCGAAAAGCTGGACAGCAATATCCGCATCCTGTTCTCGCTGGCGGGAAATTATCTGGCTAACCAGAACCCGGATCTTCATCAGGCAACCCGTGTCCTGGAAGACGAGTCGAAAATTGAGTTTATCGTCGCAAGCGATCTGTTTATGACGCCGAGCGCCCGATACGCCGACCTTCTTTTGCCGGAAACCAGCTTTATGGAACGCTGGAATATCGGCGAAACCTGGGGCACGGCAAGCTATCTGATCCTGTCAGAAAAGCTCATTGAACCTGAATTTGAACGCCGTTCAGACTACGACTGGCTGCGGGAGGTCGCCGCTAAGCTTGGCGTCGAACCCGCGTTCAGTGAAGGGCGTGACGAAAAAGCGTGGATTGAGCACATCTGGGAGCAGACGCGTCTTTCCATGCCTGACGAAAACCTGCCGGACTTCGCGACGCTACAGAAGACGCGTCAGCACCTTTTCAAAAGCGCGCCGTTCGTCGCCTTTGAAGACAACACTCGCGATCCGCAGAATCATCCGTTCCCGACGCCGTCCGGAAAAATTGAGATCTTCTCGAAGCGTCTGTACGACATGCATCACCCGGAAATTCCGGCGCTGTCGCACTACGTGCCTGCCCATGAAGGGCCGGAAGACGCGCTGGCGAAACGCTTCCCGCTCCAGCTGATTACCTGGAAAGGAAAAAACCGCGCTAACTCCACCCAGTACGCCAACCCGTGGTTAATTGAGGCGCAGCAGCAAAAGCTGTGGATCAACCCGCAGGATGCGCAAAATCGCGGCATTGCGCAGGGAGATACCGTGCGTATTCATAACGCGCGCGGCATTTGCGAGATCCCGGCGGAGGTCACGCCGCGCATCATTCCAGGCGTTGTGGCCATGCAGGCGGGTGCCTGGTGGCAGCCGGACGAGCAGGGTATTGATAAGGGCGGCTGCGCGAACGTGCTCAGTTCCGCACGTATTACCGCGCTTGCGAAAGGGAATTCCCATCAAACCATGCTGGTGGAGGTAGCTAAAGCATGAGTCAGTTTAAACATTACGCACCGGTAAGCGACAAACAGCTGGGTTTTTATATCGACTCTTCTCGCTGCTCGGGCTGCAAAGCATGTCAGGTAGCGTGCAAAGATAAAAACAACCTTGAGGTCGGACGTCGTTTCCGTCGCGTGTACGAAGTTAATGGCGGGAGCTTTATCCCGACCGGGCAGGGTGGCGTCAGCAATAACGTTTTTGCCTACACGCTCTCTATCTCCTGTAACCACTGTGCCGACCCAATCTGCACCAAAAACTGTCCGACCACTGCGATGCATAAGCGTCCGGGGGACGGTATTGTGCGCGTAGATACTGATAAGTGCGTCGGCTGCGGCTACTGCGCGTGGTCATGCCCTTACGGCGCGCCACAGCTCAACGAGCAGACCGGGCAGATGTCCAAATGTGATTTCTGCGTGGATCTACAGGCGAAGGGGGAACAGCCTGTCTGTGTGGCAACCTGTCCACTCGAAGCGATTAAATTCGGGCCGATTGATGAACTGCGGGCGAAGTATGGTGCGGTCTGTGATGTGAAAGGCTTGCCTGATTCCTCCATCACCAAACCGAACCTGGTGATCAAAGCGCATCAGGGCGCAGAGAAAGAGGGGAAACGTCATGCATGAGTTACCGCTGCTAATTTTTACGCTGTTCCTGCAAGGATCGGTTGGCGTTACGCTGTGGCTGGCCTTCGGAAGCACGCAACGCAGCGCGCTGCTGCCGGCTGCCGGAGCGTTTGTGCTGGCCAGCCTCGGTCTGCTCGCCTCTGCGTTGCACATGGGCTATCCACTTAATGCGTTCAATGCGCTGCGTCACGTATCCAGCTCCTGGCTGAGCCGTGAGATTATCTTTGCCAGTCTTTATCTTGCGGCACTTGGCCTCGCAACGCTGCTGATGTTTGTCAAAAAACCAGGCTGGAAGCCGCTGTTGGTTGTGGCAGGTCTTGTCGGGCTGGTGGATGTGTTCTGCATGGCGCAGATCTACATGCATGCATCCGTGGTGACGTGGCATCACATTAATACCCTGGTGCTGTTTATCGGTTCGGTGGGAATTATCGGTTCAGCCTGCATGGCCGTTGGGGCACGTTCCCAGACTCGCGTGCGAACGGCGATTGTCATTATCACGCTGCTGGTGATTGCACGTCTGGTGATGCAGCCCGTCTGGCTGGCAGATATTACGGCTATGGACAACACCGTTGTGACGTTCCCACACGCACCGTTACAAATGCTGGAGCAACTGCGAACCGTGCATCTGCTGAGCTGGTGCGTTTCCGTTGCGGGTATGTTGTGCTTTGCTGCGGGCGGCTTAAAAGCGGCGCGAGGCACAATGCTGTTGGGCAGCGCCTTGCTGATTGTGGGTGAGCTGATGCTGCGCTTTGTTTTCTTCAGTATTGGCTGATGGGCGGATTAACCTTTGCCCCGGCGATGGACGTGACGCATGCGTGCGTCCGTCGCCGTTTTCGCCACTCTTCCTGCTGCGCCTGCGCGGACGTCTGTCCCGTACAGGCTTTTTCTTTTACCGACACCGGCGTCTCGGTTGATGACAGCCGCTGTATTGAATGCAGTGACTGCCTGTTTGTCTGCCCCGCTGAAGCCATCACCGGCATCACGCCGCGAAAACGTTTTCTGTGTGGCGATACGCTTGTTGGGCCTTTTACTGACCGTGCGCCAGGGGTGAATGAGCTTCTGCTGTGGCACGCGCAGCACCACGTTCGTTTTATCAGTATCGACGCGGAGCAGAATCCTGACTGGTTGCTGGCGATTGCCCGGCTGAATCTGGCGCTTCGTCGACGTGGTGAAGCAGCGTGGGCGTTTAAACATATACCCGTCAACGAGGTAAATACCGCCCGGCGTGCGCTGATGCACGTTCCCCGTGAGGATGTCCGGGTCTGTTGCGTCGTGCCCGGTCAGCGTGAGCTGCGCAGGGCGTTTTCTGCATTTAGCGAGGCAGAGATAACTCTCGATACCGAATCCTGCGTACTCTGCGGCGCGTGCTGGCGGAGTTGTACGGAAAACGCGATTCGGTTTGAGAACGCTGAACTGGTCGTGGAAACCGGACGTTGTACGGGGTGTGGCGGCTGCGAAGCGGTATGCCAGCATGCGGCGATAAACGTGACGCAAACAGACGGGACAGCGAAAAGCGTGACCATACCGGCATATGAAGCCGTTTGTTTGACGTGCCACCGCCATTTCTGGTCATTTAGTTCTGATGAAAAGCAGTGTCCGCTCTGTTTTCACCATCAGTACGGCATGCGAAATACGAGCTGTTGCTAATCTTCGTCTCATTTTAAAAAAATGTTATGCATAACCATAGGCAATGGCGCTATTGCTCTTTATAATCCGCGCCACACCATACTCAGGTATGCAAAAACAACAGAACATTTTACAGAGGTTATCAATGGCTATTGAACGTACTTTTTCCATCATCAAACCAAACGCGGTGGCAAAAAACGTTATTGGCAGCATCTTCGCTCGCTTTGAATCAGCAGGGTTTAAGATCGTTGGCACCAAAATGCTGCACCTGACCGTTGAACAGGCTCGCGGTTTCTACGCTGAGCACGAAGGTCGCCCATTCTTTGACGGTCTGGTCGAGTTCATGACTTCTGGCCCAATCGTGGTATCCGTACTGGAAGGCGAAAACGCGGTACAGCGTCACCGCGATCTGCTGGGTGCAACCAACCCGGACAACGCGCTGGCAGGTACTCTGCGCGCTGACTACGCAGACAGCTTCACCGAGAACGGCACCCACGGTTCCGACTCTGTTGAATCTGCTGCGCGCGAAATCGCGTTCTTCTTTGCAGAAGGCGAAGTGTGCCCGCGCACTCGCTAATAATTTCGTAAATGCCGCGTGCAAACGTGGCATCCCTGCGCCAGACTTTGTACAATGCAACGCCCCGGACGAGCAGACTGCTTACCGGGGCGTTTCTTTTCAACCCACCAAGGGCCACAACGTGTAACAACGAGGCCGGAAAAAATTATGTCTGAATTAGTGAATACCTCTGAAGTCGCCATTCCTGCGGTTCCCAATAAAAATGGAAAAATTAACCTGCTGGACCTGAACCGTCAGCAGATGCGCGAGTTCTTTAAAGAGATGGGCGAGAAGCCGTTTCGTGCCGATCAGGTCATGAAATGGATGTACCACTATTGCAGCGACAACTTTGATGACATGACGGACATCAACAAAGTGCTGCGCAATAAGCTTAAAGAAGTGGCGGAAATCCGCGCACCGGAAGTGGTGGAAGAGCAGCGCTCTTCAGATGGCACTATCAAGTGGGCCATTGCCGTTGGCGATCAGCGTGTTGAAACCGTGTATATTCCGGAAGACGATCGCGCCACGCTGTGCGTCTCTTCTCAGGTGGGCTGTGCGCTGGAGTGCAAATTCTGCTCTACGGCGCAGCAGGGCTTTAACCGTAACCTGCGCGTATCGGAAATTATCGGCCAGGTCTGGCGTGCCGCGAAAATCGTGGGTGCAGCGAAAGTCACCGGTACACGTCCAATCACCAACGTGGTGATGATGGGGATGGGTGAACCGCTGCTCAACCTGACCAACGTCGTTCCGGCGATGGAAATCATGCTCGACGATTTCGGTTTTGGTCTGTCCAAGCGCCGCGTTACGCTCTCTACTTCCGGCGTTGTGCCTGCGCTGGACAAACTGGGTGACATGATTGACGTTGCGCTGGCCATCTCCCTTCACGCGCCAAACGACGCCATCCGTGACGAAATTGTGCCGATCAACAAAAAGTACAATATCGAAACTTTCCTGGCTGGCGTGCGCCGTTACCTGGAGAAATCCAATGCTAACCAGGGCCGCGTGACCATTGAATACGTGATGCTGGATCATGTTAACGACGGTACCGAGCATGCACATGAGCTGGCTGAACTTCTGAAAGATACGCCATGTAAGATCAACCTGATCCCATGGAACCCGTTCCCGGGCGCGCCGTATGGCCGTAGCTCGAACAGCCGTATCGATCGCTTCTCAAAAGTGCTGATGGAGTATGGTTTCACCACCATCGTACGTAAAACGCGTGGCGACGATATCGACGCAGCCTGTGGTCAGCTGGCGGGTGACGTTATTGACCGTACCAAACGTACGCTGCGTAAGCGTATGCAGGGTGAGTCAATCGCGGTTAAAACCGTTTGATTATTATGCAGACACGGCGCATTTTTTGCGCCGTGAAGCATTAATTTACTGAATAACCAGCCACAATCATCACGACTGATTAATAATTACGGTGCGTTTCATACGACTTTCGGGCAGTATGTAACGACGTAACAACAGTTTAGCGTGAAGGCCTGCCAGCGCTGTCATCTGCGGCCCGACAGTCTTATACTGTTTGTTCCAGGTTAACTGACCTAAAGTTTCGCGGTGCGGGTGGCATTGTGACTCACCGGCACCTGAACCCTTATTTTCACGTACCAGTAGTTGTAGCGAATGAATACTGAAGCCACTCACGATCAAAATGCAGCACTCTCCACTGGCGTTCGTCTTCGCAACGCCCGTGAACAACTCGGACTCAGCCAGCAAGCCGTTGCAGAACGCCTGTGCCTGAAGGTTTCCACCGTTCGCGACATTGAAGAAGATAAGGCGCCCGCCGATCTGGCTTCAACGTTTCTGCGCGGTTATATCCGTTCTTACGCCAAACTGGTTCATATTCCTGAAGACGAATTACTGCCGATGATGGAGAAGCAGGCGCCTGTGCGTGCGGCAAAAGTTGCGCCGATGCAAAGCTTCTCTTTGGGTAAACGTCGTAAAAAACGCGATGGCTGGCTGATGAGCTTTACCTGGCTGGTCCTGTTCGTGGTTGTCGGGCTGACGGGCGCATGGTGGTGGCAAAACCACAAAGCGCAACAGGAAGAGATCACCACCATGGCCGATCAGTCCTCCGCTGAGCTTAATCAGTCTGGTACTAACGGCGCGCAAAGCGTGCCGTTGAGCACCGAAGGGGCTGCGACCTCCAGCGAACCTCAGGCGGCAGCAAGCAGCACGCCTGCAACCGAGCCAGCGGCGACGCCAGAAGCGACGGCGAATACCGCACCGGCTACCCAGGCCCAGGATCAGAACGCGGTCGTATCACCTTCTCAGGCCAATGTTGATACCGCCCCTGCGGCAACGGCACCGGCAGATAACACCGCGGCGTCACTGCCAACTGACCCGGCGGGTACGGCGGCACCTGCCGTTGACCCGAATGCGCTGGTGATGAATTTCACGGCTGATTGCTGGCTGGAAGTGACTGACGCGACAGGTAAAAAGCTGTTCAGCGGCCTGCAACGTAAAGATGGCACGTTAAATCTAACGGGCCAGGCACCATACAAGCTTAAAATCGGCGCACCGGCAGCGGTACAGATCCAGTATCAAGGAAAACCTGTCGATCTGAGCCGCTTTATCAGAACTAACCAGGTTGCGCGTCTTACCGTTAATGCCGAACAATCAGCAGCACAGTAACAGACGGGCAATGCGGGAGATTTTACATGCATAACCAGGCTCCTATTCAACGTAGAAAATCGAAACGGATTTACGTTGGGAACGTGCCAATCGGCGATGGGGCGCCTATCGCCGTCCAGTCGATGACCAATACGCGTACTACGGATGTAGAAGCGACGGTTAATCAAATCAAAGCATTAGAACGCGTCGGCGCGGACATTGTTCGCGTCTCAGTGCCGACCATGGACGCCGCTGAGGCGTTCAAACTGATCAAGCAGCAGGTGAGCGTTCCGCTGGTTGCCGATATTCACTTCGATTACCGTATCGCGCTGAAAGTCGCTGAATACGGTGTCGATTGTCTGCGTATTAACCCAGGCAACATCGGCAACGAAGAGCGCATTCGCATGGTGGTTGACTGCGCCCGCGACAAAAACATTCCAATCCGTATCGGCGTAAACGCTGGCTCTCTGGAAAAAGATCTCCAGGAAAAGTATGGTGAGCCGACGCCACAGGCGCTGCTCGAATCCGCCATGCGTCACGTCGATCATCTGGATCGCCTTAACTTCGATCAGTTCAAAGTGAGCGTGAAAGCGTCTGACGTCTTCCTGGCCGTTGAATCGTATCGTCTGCTGGCAAAACAGATCGATCAGCCGCTGCACCTTGGCATCACCGAGGCGGGCGGTCTGCGCAGCGGTTCGGTAAAATCGGCAATTGGTCTCGGCCTGCTGCTCTCTGAAGGCATCGGTGACACGTTACGCGTCTCCCTGGCCGCCGATCCGGTGGAAGAGATCAAAGTCGGTTTCGACATCCTGAAATCACTGCGTATCCGCGCGCGTGGGATCAACTTCATCGCCTGCCCAACCTGTTCACGTCAGGAGTTTGACGTGATCGGCACCGTCAATGCCCTGGAGCAGAGACTGGAAGACATTATCACCCCGATGGACGTCTCCATCATCGGCTGCGTGGTGAACGGTCCGGGTGAAGCGCTGGTGTCCACGCTGGGCGTTACCGGCGGTAACAAGAAAAGTGGTCTCTATGAAGATGGCGTTCGTAAAGATCGTCTGGATAATAGTGATATGATCGACCAGCTTGAAGCCCGCATTCGCGCAAAAGCGACGATGATGGACGAAGCGCAGCGCATCAGCGTTCAGCAGGTTGAAAAATAACGTGATGGGAAGCAGGCTGCTTCCCATGTATGATTGAACCCATTCTTTGGGTTCTTTTTTGTATATAGAAAGAGAATAAACGTGGCAAAAAACATTCAAGCCATCCGCGGCATGAACGATTATCTGCCTGGCGAAACCGCCATCTGGCAGCGCATTGAAGGCACACTGAAGCAGGTGCTCGGCAGCTACGGTTACAGCGAAATTCGTTTGCCGATTGTAGAGCAGACCCCGTTATTCAAACGCGCGATCGGCGAAGTAACCGACGTGGTTGAAAAAGAGATGTATACCTTTGAGGACCGCAACGGCGACAGCCTGACCCTGCGTCCTGAGGGGACGGCGGGTTGCGTACGCGCCGGCATCGAACATGGTCTCCTGTACAATCAGGAGCAGCGCCTGTGGTATATCGGCCCGATGTTCCGCCACGAACGTCCGCAAAAAGGCCGCTACCGTCAGTTCAACCAGCTTGGCGTGGAAGTGTTTGGTCTGCAAGGACCAGATATCGATGCCGAACTGATTATGCTGACTGCCCGCTGGTGGCGTGCGCTCGGTATTTCTGAGCACGTATCCCTGGAGCTGAACTCTATCGGTTCTCTGGAAGCGCGTGCGAACTATCGCGATGCGCTGGTGGCGTTCCTGGAACAACACAAAGAGAAGCTCGACGAAGACTGTAAGCGTCGTATGTACAGCAACCCGCTGCGCGTACTCGATTCCAAAAATCCTGACGTACAGGGGCTGCTGAACGATGCGCCAGCGCTGGGTGACTACCTGGATGAGGATTCCCGCGAACACTTTGCTGGCCTGTGCAAGCTGCTTGAAGCGGCGGGCATTGCTTATACCGTTAACCAGCGTCTGGTGCGCGGTCTGGACTACTACAACCGCACCGTATTTGAGTGGGTCACCACCAGCCTCGGTTCGCAGGGCACCGTCTGTGCTGGCGGTCGTTATGACGGACTGGTCGAGCAACTGGGTGGTCGCGCAGCACCGGCTGTAGGCTTCGCGATGGGCCTTGAGCGACTTGTTTTGCTGGTTCAGGCAGTTAATCCGGAATTTAAAGCCGATCCTGTTGTCGATATATACCTGGTGGCCTCAGGTGCGGATACGCAGTCTGCGGCGATGCAGCTTGCCGAACGCGTGCGCGATGCGCTGCCGGACGTAAAGCTGATGACCAACCACGGCGGCGGCAACTTTAAAAAACAGTTTGCTCGTGCCGATAAGTGGGGCGCAAGTATCGCACTGGTGCTGGGTGAGTCCGAAGTGGCCAACGGCGAAGTGGTGGTTAAAGACCTGCGCTCTGGTGAGCAAACTACGGTAACGCAGGATGGCGTTGCGGCGCACTTGCGCACTCTATTGGGCTAAGGAGAAGGACTGCGTGGAAATGTACGAGAACGAACACGACCAGGTTGATGCGGTTAAACGCTTCTTTGCTGAAAACGGCAAGGCACTGGTTGTAGGGGTTATTTTAGGTGTTGGTGCGCTGGTTGGCTGGCGTTACTGGAACAATCATCAGGCTGACTCTGCTCGCGGTTCATCCCTGAACTACGAAAACACCGTTAGCGCAATCCGTGCCGATCAGCCGCAAACGCTGACGGCTGCGGAGAAATTTGCCGCTGACAACAAAAACACCTACGGTGCGCTGGCTGCGCTGGAAGTGGCTCAGCAGTATGTTGATAAAAACGAACTGGACAAAGCCGCTGCGCAACTGTCTCAGGGGCTTGCTGCTGCCAGTGACGAAAATCTGAAAGCGGTGATCAATCTGCGCCTGGCACGTATTCAGGTTCAGCAGAAAAAAGCCGACGACGCGCTGAAAACGCTTGATACCATCAAAGGTGATGGCTTTGCCGCTATTGTCGCCGATCTTCGCGGTGAAGCACTGCTGAGTAAGGGTGATAAAGCGGGCGCGCGTAAAGCGTGGCAAGCTGGCGTGGATAGTAAAGCTTCACCTGCGCTGAGCGAAATGATGCAGATGAAAATAAATAATTTGTCCGTCTGAGAGGGACCCAATGCAATTGCGTAAATTACTTCTGCCAGGACTGCTTTCTGTTACGTTATTGAGTGGTTGTTCACTGTTCAGTGGCGAAGAAGACGTTGTCAAAATGTCCCCGCTGCCGACGGTTGAAAACCAGTTCACTCCGTCCACCGCCTGGGACACCTCCGTGGGTGATGGTATTGGCGATTTTTATTCCAACCTGCACCCGGCATTTGCTGACGGCGTGGTCTATGCGGCCGATCGCAAAGGCACCGTTAAAGCGCTGAACGCTGATGACGGAAAAGAAGTGTGGTCCATTAACCTGGCGGAAAAAGACGGCTGGTTCTCCCGTAAACCTGCGCTGCTTTCTGGCGGCCTGACCGTTGCCGGCGGTCACGTGTATGTGGGCAGCGAAAAAGCGCAGGTTTACGCGCTGAATGCCAGCGACGGTTCGGTTGCATGGCAGACCAGCGTTGCCGGTGAATCCTTGTCACGTCCGGTTGTCAGCGACGGCCTGGTGTTGATCCATACCAGCAACGGCCAGTTGCAGGCGCTGAACGAAGCCGATGGTCTGGTAAAATGGACGGTTAACCTGGATATGCCAGCGCTGTCTCTGCGTGGTGAATCTGCTCCGGCGACTGCATTTGGCGCCGCCATTGTGGGTGGTGACAACGGTCGTGTCAGCGCAGTACTGATGCAGCAGGGCCAGATGATCTGGCAGCAGCGTATTTCCCAGGCGACCGGTTCAACTGAAATCGACCGTCTGAGTGACGTGGACACCACGCCGGTCATCGTTGACGGTGTGGTTTACGCGCTGGCGTATAACGGCAACCTGACGGCGCTGGACCTGCGTAGCGGCCAGATCATGTGGAAACGTGAGCTGGGTTCCGTGAACGATTTCATTGTCGACGGCAACCGTATTTATATGGTGGATCAGAACGACCGTCTGCTGGCGCTGAGCACCGAAGGTGGCGTGACGCTGTGGACGCAGAGCGATCTGCTTCACCGTCTGCTGACCGCACCGGCACTGTATAACGGCAGCCTGGTGGTGGGCGACAGCGAAGGCTATATGCACTGGATCGATCCAGAGAATGGCCGCTTCGTGGCGCAGCAGAAAGTGGACGGCTCAGGCTTCCTGACCGATCCGGTTGTGGCTGACGGCAAACTGCTGATTCAGGCAAAAGACGGCACGCTGTACGCGATCACGCGTTAATTACACGGCGGTTGTAGTATACTAAACGGCTCCTGTTCACTCAGGAGCCGTTTTGACATTTTTAAAAACGCTGCGAAAGCGACGTTATTTTGAATTTTATGAGGCTTCAAACATGGTACCTGTGGTCGCGCTTGTCGGGCGCCCTAACGTTGGAAAATCCACTCTTTTTAACCGTTTAACACGCACCCGTGATGCGCTGGTTGCGGATTTCCCGGGGCTGACGCGTGACCGTAAGTACGGTCGTGCAGAGGTGGAAGGACGCGAGTTCATCTGTATCGATACAGGGGGTATTGACGGTACGGAAGACGGCGTAGAGACCCGCATGGCAGAGCAATCTCTGCTGGCTATCGAAGAAGCGGATGTAGTGCTGTTTATGGTGGATGCTCGCGCTGGCCTGATGCCCGCGGACTCTGCTATCGCTAAACATCTGCGTTCACGCGAAAAGCCAACCTTCCTGGTGGCGAACAAAACTGACGGCATTGATGCCGATCAGGCCGTTGCGGATTTCTGGTCTTTAGGTCTGGGTGATATTTATCCTATCGCGGCCTCGCATGGCCGTGGCGTCACCAGCCTGCTGGAAACCGTTCTGCTGCCGTGGGTTGATGAAGTAAACCCGCCGGAAGAGGTGGACGAAGACGCCGAATACTGGGCACAGTTTGAAGCCGGAGAGGAAGGCGAGGAAGAGCCGGAAGATGACTTCAACCCGCAGGATCTGCCGATTAAGCTGGCTATCGTTGGTCGCCCAAACGTAGGTAAGTCTACGCTTACTAACCGTATTCTGGGCGAAGAGCGCGTGGTGGTTTACGACATGCCAGGCACAACGCGTGACAGCATTTACATTCCAATGCAGCGCGATGAACGTGAGTACGTACTTATCGACACTGCAGGGGTGCGTAAGCGCGGGAAAATCACCGATGTAGTGGAAAAATTCTCGGTGATCAAAACCCTTCAGGCGATTGAAGACGCCAACGTGGTGCTGCTTGTTATTGACGCACGTGAAGGTATCTCCGATCAGGATCTCTCTCTGCTCGGCTTTATCCTTAATAGTGGGCGCTCACTGGTTATCGTCGTCAACAAGTGGGATGGTCTGAGCAATGAAGTACGCGAACAGGTGAAAGAGACGCTGGACTTCCGTCTGGGCTTTATCGACTTTGCCCGCGTTCACTTCATCTCTGCCCTGCACGGCAGCGGCGTAGGCAACCTGTTCGAATCCGTTCGTGAAGCCTATGACAGCTCTACCCGCCGCCAGAGCACGGCGATGCTGACCCGTATCATGAACATGGCAGCAGAAGATCACCAGCCGCCGCTGGTGCGTGGCCGTCGCGTGAAGCTGAAATATGCCCACGCCGGGGGGTATAACCCGCCTATCGTGGTGATCCACGGTAACCAGGTGAAAGACCTGCCGGACTCCTACAAACGCTACCTGATGAACTACTTCCGCAAGTCGCTGGACGTGATGGGTACGCCTATCCGTATTCAGTTCAAGGAAGGGGAAAACCCGTTTGCGAATAAACGTAATACCCTGACGCCGAACCAGATGCGTAAGCGTAAGCGTTTGATTAAGCACATTAAGAAAAGCAAATAATTCTTACCGAACTCACTAAAACCCGCGCCTGTCGCGGGTTTTTTTCGCTCATTCAAAAGGTCTGCCTTCCCTGTGTGATGTCAATCACTATTCGCTTTTAACCATGTTTATATCTAAGAAAGTAGACAATCGTCGAATTTTCATCTTAAAGTCCAGGGTTCGGTACTAGACAAAACTAGCGCCTGGTTATCAAATGGTTAACCAACATTTCGCCGCATGTAAAAAATCGATCGGATACGTAACCGTTCGGCGTACATGCTGGTGTTTACAAGCACGACACATACCTTTTCGGGAGAATTATGCAATCCTCTGTTAATCAAAAAGAGAGCCGAACCTTCTTCGGCCATCCTTATCCGCTCGGTTCGCTGTTCTTCACCGAGATGTGGGAGCGTTTCTCGTTTTACGGTATTCGCCCGCTATTGATCCTGTTTATGGCCGCCACCGTGTATGACGGCGGAATGGGCCTGGCGCGTGAAAACGCCTCGGCGATTGTCGGCATCTTCGCGGGCACCATGTACCTCGCCGCACTGCCGGGCGGCTGGCTGGCGGATAACTGGCTCGGCCAGCAGCGGGCCGTCTGGTACGGTTCGATTTTGATTGCGCTTGGGCACCTGTCGATTGCCCTGTCGGCCATTATGGGCGACAACCTGTTCTTCATCGGCCTGATGTTCATCGTGCTCGGCTCCGGCCTGTTCAAGACCTGTATCTCGGTCATGGTCGGTACCCTCTACAAAAAGGGCGATGCGCGTCGTGACGGCGGTTTCTCGCTGTTCTATATGGGCATCAACATGGGCTCGTTCATTGCTCCTCTGATTTCCGGCTGGCTGATTAAAACCCACGGCTGGCACTGGGGCTTTGGTATCGGCGGTATCGGGATGCTGGTCGCCCTGATTATCTTCCGCGTGTTTGCCGTTCCGGCCATGAAGCGCTACGACAGCGAAGTCGGTCTGGACTCCACCTGGAACAGTCCAGTAGTGAAACGTAACGGCGTGGGTGCCTGGCTGCTGGCGCTGGCTGTGGGTGTTGCAATCATCGTCACGTTGATTGCCCAGGGCGTGATTGTGATTAATCCGGTCGCGGTGGCCAGCGTGCTGGTATATGTGATTGCCGCCTCCGTCGCGCTCTACTTCATCTACCTGTTCATCTTCGCCGGGCTGAATCGCAAAGAGCGCGCAAGGCTGCTGGTATGCTTTATTCTGCTGGTCTCCGCCGCGTTCTTCTGGTCCGCGTTCGAGCAGAAGCCAACCTCCTTCAACCTGTTCGCCAACGACTACACTAACCGCATGATCGGTGATTTTGAGATCCCGGCGGTGTGGTTCCAGTCGATTAATGCCCTGTTCATCATTCTGCTGGCACCGGTATTTAGCTGGGCATGGCCGAAGCTGGCGAGCAATAATATTCGCCCGAGCAGTATCACCAAGTTCGTGATCGGTATATTGTGCGCGGCGGCGGGCTTCGGCCTGATGATGCTGGCGGCACAGAACGTGCTGAGCAACGGTGGAGCAGGGGTTTCTCCGTTCTGGCTGGTGGGCAGTATCCTGATGCTTACGCTCGGGGAACTGTGCCTGAGTCCGATTGGTCTGGCAACCATGACCCTGCTGGCGCCGGAAAGAATGCGCGGTCAGATGATGGGCCTGTGGTTCTGCGCCAGTGCGCTGGGTAACCTGGCTGCGGGCCTGATTGGTGGTCACGTGAAGGCCGACCAGCTGGATATGCTGCCGGACCTCTTTGCCCGTTGCTCCATCGCGCTGTTGATTTGTGCTGCGGTGCTGATCGTCCTCATTGTTCCGGTGCGTCGCATGCTGGAAAATGTGCAGACAAAACCGGCTACCGACGCCTGATACTATTCAGCCTGCCGGGGCAGTTATCCAGCCCCGGCCCAACTCAACAGGAGAGAGCATGTCGATAACCTGTCCGGATTGCCACGCAGCGCTCGAGCCGCAAAACGGTATCGCGCACTGCGACAGCTGCAATAACGATATTCCCCTCGAATCGCGCTGCCCTGACTGCCATCAACCGCTTCAGGTACTCAAGGCCTGCGGTGCGGTGGATTACTTTTGCCAGAACGGCCACGGTCTTATCTCTAAAAAACGCGTGGAGTTTGTTCGGGCTGAAGGTTAATCGCACACGCAGCCTTCACCTTTCTGCCACAGTTCCACCAGCGACTCGGGTGCTTCCTGCTCGGGTACCAGCACGATGATATCGGCGTAGTGCGCCTGATTTTGGCCGGTCCAGATAATCTGGATGCGGAAATAGCGCTGGTCACCTCTGCCGGGGGAAGAGGCTTGTCCGGGCGGCTGGCCGCGCGGGAAAGCCTGCTCCAGAATGCTCACCAGGCGCTGGCGCTGGGCCTCATTAAGCGAGGAGAGCGCAATGGTGCGCTGGCCGCTCAGCTTAGGGATAAAAGCGACGCCGCCTTCCCGGGCCAGCTCAACCACGGCGTCATCCGTCAGTTCCGGAACCTGCATTTACAGCACTCCTACCTGTTCCCAGGCTTGTTTTATAGCCGCCCCAACGTCGCTACCGGAGCGTTTCTCGCCGTGCGCTATCGTCAGTTTTGCAAAGGCATCAAAATCCGCATCCTGCGCCAGGTTGCGATCGCAAACCGTGTCGTACCAGGCATAACCCGCTTTTTCCCAGGCGTAGCCACCGATCGCCGTTGCGGCCAGGTAAAACGCGCGGTTGGGGATACCGGAGTTAAGGTGTACGCCGCCGTTATCCTCGCGCGTTTTGATGAAATCTTTCATATGCCCGGGCTGCGGATCTTTACCGAGCAGCGGATCGTTATAGGCCGTGCCGGGTTCAGACATGGAGCGAAGCCCTTTCCCGTTGATGCCCTCCGCCAGCAGCCCTTCACCAATCAGCCAGTCTGCTTTATCGGCGGTTTGCTTAAGATGGTATTGCTTCACCAGCGAACCGAACACGTCGGATAACGACTCGTTCAGCGCGCCCGATTGTTCAAAGTAGATGAGTCCGGCTTCGGTCTCCGTCACGCCGTGGCTAAGCTCATGCGCTACCACGTCGATGGCAATGGTAAAGCGGTTGAAGATTTCCCCGTCGCCATCGCCAAAGACCATCTGCTGGCCGTTCCAGAAGGCGTTTTGATACTCACGGCCATAGTGCACGGTGCCGGTGAGGATCAGCCCTTTGTTATCGAGCGAATCGCGCTGATATTCCTTCCAGAAGAAATCATGGGTAATACCCAGATAATCGTACGCTTCATCCACCGCCACATCTCCGTTGGAGGGCTGGCCTTCATAGCGTACCTGGGTACCCGGCAGCTCCTGGGTCTGTTTCGCATCGTAGATGTCACGCTCAAGCTGACCGGCTTTATTCACATGCGGCGCGGCGGGTTTGCCCGGCATATGGGCCATCAGCGTCTGGACGTGGGTTAAGGTCTGACGGGCGCAGCGCTGCTGCGGCTCAGAACCGCTTTCGATAATACGGCGAAGAATATACGGAGGGATGACGCTATGTAGATGGGGCATGCTGCTCTCCTTATTAAAAAAGGCAATAGCAGCAGTATAGTTTGTAACCGGCGAAGATTTATCCGCTTTTACGCTGACGCGTTTTTTTCACCGGTTTGATCTCTTTCACTTCACTCTCGACCCAGCCGTCAGAAAGCCGGGTGGTGAGCACATCCCCTGCTTTAACCTGCTTCGTCTGCTTCAGCACTTTGCCGTCCTTCGCGGTGGTCACGCTATAGCCGCGGGCCAGCGTGGAGAGTGGGCTGACGGCTTCCAGATGGGTGACCGCATTGCCAAAACGCTCGCGGGTGGCGCTCAGGCGTGAGCGGATATTTTCCGCGAGGCGGAACTCAAGCTGCTGGATCCGCGTTTGTGCGCGATAAATCTTTGGCTGCGGATTCTGCTGGTTCAGACGCTGAGTCGTGCGCTGCTGGCGTGATATCGCTCTCTTAAGCTGGTTATCCAGCGCGAAGTTCATCCGCTGACGCAGACGCTCCAGTACGGTTTGCTGACGCGCCAGACGCAATTGCGGATGCTGCTGTTGCAGACGATGATGAAGCTGGGTAAAGCGGCGGGTACGGTTGGCGAGGAAGTAGTCCATCGCCATCTCCAGGCGCTGCTGCCCGTTCTGGATCTGGCGCAGCAGCTCCTGCTGATTACGGCTGACCACCTCTGCCGCCGCGGACGGCGTGGGCGCGCGTAAATCCGCGACAAAATCGGCTATTGTCACATCCGTTTCATGGCCGACGGCGCTCACCACAGGGATAAGGCTGGCAAAGATTGCCCGCGCCACGCGCTCGTCGTTAAAGCTCCACAGGTCTTCCAGCGAGCCGCCGCCGCGCCCGACGATCAGGACATCGCACTCCTGACGCGCATTCGCCAGCTCAATCGCGCGCACGATCTGCCCCGGCGCATCGTCACCCTGAACGGCAGTTGGGTAGATAATGACGGGCAGGGAAGGGTCACGGCGCTTCAGGACGTGCAAAATATCGTGCAGCGCCGCGCCGGTTTTCGAGGTGATAACTCCAACACAGTGGGCAGGTGAGGGCAGGGGCTTTTTAAACTTCTGGTCAAACAATCCCTCAGCCGAAAGCATGGCTTTTAACTGCTCGTACTTCTGCTGCAACAAGCCTTCACCAGCGGGCTGCATGCTCTCGACGATAATCTGATAATCGCCGCGCGGCTCATACAGGGTAATGTTGGCGCGAACCAGAACCTGCTGGCCATGCTGAGGGCGGAACGTCACGCGACGATTGCTGTTGCGGAACATCGCGCAGCGCACCTGAGCGGTGTCGTCTTTTAGCGTAAAGTACCAGTGACCGGAAGCAGGCTGCGTGAAGTTAGAGATTTCACCGCTGATCCAGACCTGTCCCATTTCCTGCTCAAGCAGCAAACGCACCGTCTGATTAAGGCGGCTGACAGTATAAATTGAGGGGGATTGAGAGGATAACATGTGAGCGGGATCAAATTCTAAATCAGCAAGTTATTCAGTCGATAGTAACCTGCTGAGAGGCGATCGCAAGCATTTTTTTCAAAAAAGTGTAGATGCAATCGGTTACGCTCTGTATAATGCCACGGCAATATTTAACCACCCAGGTCAGAGATATTGCCCATGCTACGTATCGCTAAAGAAGCACTGACGTTTGACGACGTCCTCCTCGTTCCCGCTCATTCCACCGTTCTGCCGAATACTGCCGACCTCAGCACGCAGTTGACGAAAACCATTCGTCTGAACATTCCTATGCTCTCCGCAGCAATGGACACCGTGACTGAAGCGCGTCTGGCTATCGCTTTGGCACAGGAAGGCGGCATTGGCTTTATCCACAAAAACATGTCTATAGAGCGTCAGGCGGAAGAAGTTCGCCGCGTGAAGAAACATGAATCCGGTATCGTGTCCGATCCTCAGACCGTTCTGCCAACCACCACCCTGCACGAAGTGAAAGCGCTAACCGAGCGTAACGGCTTTGCAGGTTACCCGGTTGTGACCGAAGACAACGAGCTGGTGGGCATCATCACCGGTCGTGATGTGCGTTTCGTGACTGACCTGAACCAGCCTGTCAGCGTCTATATGACGCCAAAAGAGCGCCTGGTGACCGTTCGCGAAGGCGAAACCCGCGACGTGGTGCTGGCGAAAATGCACGAAAAACGTGTTGAGAAAGCGCTGGTTGTGGATGCGAACTTCCACCTGCGTGGCATGATCACCGTTAAAGATTTCCAGAAAGCAGAACGTAAACCGAACGCCTGTAAAGACGAGCATGGCCGTCTGCGCGTCGGCGCTGCGGTTGGCGCGGGCGCAGGTAACGAAGAGCGCGTTGACGCGCTGGTTGCCGCGGGCGTTGACGTGCTGCTGATTGACTCCTCACATGGCCACTCCGAAGGCGTTCTACAACGTATTCGTGAAACCCGTGCTAAATACCCGGATCTCCAGATCATCGGCGGTAACGTGGCTACGGGCGCAGGTGCTCGCGCGCTGGCGGAAGCCGGTTGCAGCGCGGTGAAAGTGGGTATCGGCCCTGGCTCTATCTGTACTACCCGTATCGTCACCGGCGTGGGCGTTCCGCAGATCACCGCGGTGTCTGACGCGGTTGAAGCGCTGGAAGGCACCGGTATTCCGGTTATCGCGGACGGCGGTATCCGCTTCTCTGGCGACATCGCCAAAGCGATCGCCGCAGGTGCCGCAGCCGTGATGGTGGGCTCCATGCTGGCCGGTACCGAAGAATCCCCGGGCGAAATCGAACTCTACCAGGGCCGTTCTTACAAATCCTACCGCGGTATGGGCTCCCTGGGCGCGATGTCCAAAGGTTCCTCCGACCGTTACTTCCAGACCGATAACGCCGCTGACAAACTGGTACCGGAAGGCATCGAAGGCCGCGTGGCCTATAAAGGCCGTCTGAAAGAGATCATCCACCAGCAGATGGGCGGCCTGCGTTCCTGTATGGGACTGACCGGCTGTGGTACCATTGACCTGCTGCGTACCAAAGCGGAATTCGTACGCATCAGCGGTGCGGGTATCCAGGAGAGCCACGTGCACGACGTGACGATCACCAAAGAGTCCCCGAACTACCGTCTGGGATCATGATTTTCTTCGCCCGACCTCGTGTCGGGCGATTTATTTAATCTGTTTCACTTGCCTCGGAATTAGCGTCAATGACGGAAAACATTCATAAACATCGCATCCTCATCCTCGATTTTGGTTCTCAGTACACTCAACTGGTGGCGCGTCGCGTGCGTGAGCTGGGCGTTTACTGTGAACTGTGGGCGTGGGATGTCACGGAAGCACAGATTCGCGAGTTCAATCCAAGCGGCATCATCCTGTCCGGCGGCCCGGAGAGCACCACCGAAGCGAACAGCCCGCGCGCGCCGCAGTACGTATTCGAAGCTGGCGTACCGGTGTTCGGCGTGTGCTACGGCATGCAGACTATGGCGATGCAGCTGGGCGGCCACGTAGAAGGCTCTAACGAGCGTGAGTTCGGCTACGCGCAGGTTGAAGTCGTCACCGACAGCGCGCTGGTGCGCGGTATCGAAGATTCCCTGACCGCAGACGGCAAACCGCTGCTGGACGTGTGGATGAGCCACGGCGACAAAGTCACCGCTATCCCGTCGGACTTCGTGACTGTAGCCAGCACCGAAAGCTGCCCGTTCGCGATTATGGCGAACGAAGAAAAACGCTTCTACGGCGTGCAGTTCCACCCGGAAGTGACTCACACCCGTCAGGGTATGCGCATGCTGGAGCGCTTCGTGCGTGATATCTGCCAGTGTGAAGCCCTGTGGACCCCGGCAAAAATCATCGACGACGCCGTGGAGCGTATCCGCCAGCAGGTTGGTGATGACAAAGTGATCCTCGGCCTCTCCGGCGGCGTGGACTCCTCCGTGACCGCGATGCTGCTGCACCGCGCCATCGGCAAAAACCTGACCTGCGTCTTCGTGGATAACGGCCTGCTGCGTCTGAACGAAGCCCAGCAGGTCATGGACATGTTCGGCGACCACTTCGGTCTGAACATCGTTCACGTGGAAGGCGAACAGCGCTTCCTGGACGCGCTGAAAGGCGAGAACGATCCGGAAGCGAAACGTAAAATCATCGGCCGCGTATTCGTGGAAGTGTTCGACGAAGAAGCGCTGAAGCTGGAAGACGTGAAATGGCTGGCGCAGGGCACTATCTACCCTGACGTGATCGAATCCGCCGCCTCCGCAACCGGTAAAGCACACGTCATCAAATCTCACCACAACGTGGGCGGCCTGCCGAAAGAGATGAAGATGGGCCTGGTTGAGCCGCTGCGCGAGCTGTTCAAAGACGAAGTGCGCAAGATTGGTCTGGAACTGGGTCTGCCGTACGACATGCTCTACCGTCACCCATTCCCGGGCCCGGGCCTCGGCGTACGCGTGCTGGGCGAAGTGAAGAAAGAGTACTGCGACCTGCTGCGTCGCGCGGACGCGATCTTCATTGAAGAGCTGCACAAGGCTGACCTGTACAACAAGGTTAGCCAGGCGTTCACCGTGTTCCTGCCGGTTCGCTCCGTCGGCGTGATGGGCGATGGCCGCAAGTACGACTGGGTTGTCTCCCTGCGTGCGGTTGAAACCATCGACTTCATGACCGCGCACTGGGCGCACCTGCCGTATGACTTCTTAGGCCGCGTGTCTAACCGCATCATCAACGAAGTGAACGGCATTTCCCGCGTGGTGTATGACATCAGCGGCAAGCCACCGGCGACGATCGAGTGGGAGTAAGCCCATAACCTTTCCTGCGAAGTTATAAGCAGGTAAGACTGATAAAACCCTCTGTTTACAGAGGGTTTTTCTTTTGTAACTGATATCCGAACGGGACGTGAATTATTGGCTCATCTGCCGGGATCCACGGCAGCCGATACTGCGTCGCCATGCCCCTGGAGCCTGACCATACTGACGCTTAAAGCTGCGGTTGAAGGACTGCTGAGAGTCAAAGCCCAGCGCGATCGCCACGTTCAGAATCGGTTCATCGCTTTGGGCTAAGCGCTCAACCGATTTTTGCAGCTTTTGCGCGCGAATATATTCGGCGAGAGGGGAGCCGGTATGTTCTTTGAAGATCCGCTGGAGATGCCATTTCGAATAGCCGGCTCGCCTGGAGACGGTTTCAATGTCCAGGCGGCTATCAAGGTTGTTGTCGATCCAGTCGAGCAAATCGTGAATGAATGCACCCGTGTTCATCTTGCTTCCCCCTACGCCACGCATTAAAAGCATCTTTGTTTGTTGCACTTAAAGGTGGCCCGTTTTGATATTAATTGCAAGTTTTATTGTTACATTTAAATCCCTTCTCAAAACCCGTGATTTACCTTCGCCGCAAATAGCACATAAAGTGCAACAATTATTCTTGCACTTAATTAAGCGCCTTCCTACAATCGCCGCGATAGTGTATTCGCAACTGTTACAGTTTTGTGGCGATGAACGACACAAATGGCCTTAAGCCAGACCGGACAAAGGAAGTGGCGCGGCGCCTCCCGCTGCGTCTTGCCCGGCGGCTACAATAACCGGAATAAAAATAATGAGCCTGCAAAAAACCTGGGGTTACTTTCATCTGAGCGCGACGGGGGTGGTTTTACTCTCCGCGCTTCTCGTCGGGTGCGATGACAGCGTCGCGCAAAATGCCGCACCGCAAGCGCCCGTCGTCAGCGCAGCTGACGTGGTGGTGAAATCCATTAGCCAGTGGGACAGCTTTAACGGTCGCATTGAAGCGGTGGAAAGCGTTCAGCTGCGCCCACGCGTCTCCGGCTACATTGATAAAGTGAATTACACCGACGGCCAGGAGGTGAAAAAGGGCGAGGTGCTGTTCACGATTGATGACCGAACCTATCGCGCGGCGCTGGAACAGGCGCAGGCGAACCTGGCGAGAGCCAAAACGCAGGCCAGCCTGGCGCGAAGCGAGGCTAACCGTACCGATAAATTAGTCAATACCAACGTGGTATCCCGTGAAGAGTGGGAGCAGCGCCGTTCCGCCGCTACCCAGGCGCAGGCCGATATTCGCGCGGCGCAGGCGGCGGTTGATGCCGCGCAGCTCAACCTCGACTTCACCAAAGTGACCGCGCCTATCGACGGTCGCGCCAGCCGGGCGCTGATCACCAGCGGTAACCTGGTGACTGCGGGTGACAGCGCCAGCGTGCTCACCACCCTGGTCTCACAGAAGACGGTTTACGTCTACTTCGACGTGGACGAGTCCACCTATCTTCACTATCAGAACCTGGCCCGCAGCGGGCAGGGGGCGTCCAGTCACCACACGGCGCTGCCAGTGGAGATTGGTCTGACGGGTGAGGAGGGCTATCCCCATCAGGGCAAAGTGGATTTCCTGGATAACCAGCTCACGCCGAGTACCGGTACAATCCGCATGCGCGCGCTGCTGGATAACTCACAGCGTCAGTTCACGCCGGGACTCTTCGCACGCGTGCGCCTGCCGGGCAGTGCGGAATTTAAAGCCACGCTTGTTGACGATAAGGCGGTGCTGACCGATCAGGATCGTAAGTATGTTTATGTCGTTGATAAAGACGGGAAAGCGCAGCGCCGCGATATTACGCCGGGGCGTCTGGCCGACGGTTTACGTATCGTACAGCAGGGGCTGAAACCCGGGGATAAAGTCATCGTCGATGGTTTACAAAAAGTGTTTATGCCGGGTATGCCGGTTAACGCGAAAACCGTTGCCATGACCGCCAGCGCCGCCCTCAACTGATCCCTTACCTGAGAATCCAATCCATGGACTTTTCCCGTTTTTTCATCGACAGGCCGATTTTTGCCGCCGTACTGTCGATTCTGATTTTTATCACAGGATTAATCGCCATCCCGCTGCTGCCGGTGAGCGAATATCCTGATGTCGTGCCGCCAAGCGTGCAGGTGCGCGCCGAGTACCCGGGCGCCAACCCGAAAGTGATTGCCGAAACCGTGGCGACGCCGCTGGAAGAGGCGATCAACGGCGTTGAAAACATGATGTACATGAAATCCGTCGCGGGCTCCGACGGCGTGCTGGTGACTACCGTCACCTTCCGTCCGGGTACCGACCCGGATCAGGCGCAGGTACAGGTGCAAAACCGCGTCGCACAGGCCGAGGCGCGTCTGCCGGAAGACGTTCGGCGTCTGGGCATTACGACTCAGAAACAGTCGCCAACGCTGACGCTGGTGGTGCATCTCTTTTCGCCTGGCGGTAAGTACGATTCACTGTATATGCGTAACTACGCCACGCTGAAGGTGAAGGACGAGCTGGCGCGTCTGCCCGGCGTGGGTCAGATCCAGATTTTCGGCTCGGGTGAATACGCGATGCGCGTCTGGCTGGATCCAAACAAGGTGGCGGCGCGCGGACTGACGGCCTCGGACGTGGTGACGGCGATGCAGGAGCAAAACGTACAGGTATCCGCCGGGCAGCTTGGCGCCGAGCCGCTGCCGAAAGAGAGCGATTTCCTGATCTCCATTAACGCCCAGGGCCGTCTGCATACCGAAGAAGAGTTTGGCAATATTGTCCTGAAAACAACGCAGGACGGTACGGTCGTCCGCCTGCGCGACGTGGCGCGTATCGAGATGGGTTCCGGCAGCTATGCGCTGCGCTCCCAGCTGAACAATAAAGACGCGGTCGGGATTGGTATCTTCCAGTCGCCGGGGGCAAACGCCATCGATCTGTCTAACGCGGTGCGCGCCAAAATGGACGAACTGTCCACCCGTTTCCCGGACGATATGAAGTGGGCGGCACCTTACGACCCAACGGTATTTGTGCGCGACTCGATCCGTGCGGTTGTACAAACGCTGCTGGAAGCGGTGGTGCTGGTCGTGCTGGTGGTGATCCTGTTCCTGCAAACCTGGCGCGCGTCGATCATCCCGCTGATCGCGGTGCCGGTATCGGTCGTGGGTACCTTCAGCATTCTTTACCTGCTGGGCTTCTCGCTGAATACCCTGAGCCTGTTCGGGCTGGTGCTGGCCATCGGTATCGTGGTGGATGATGCCATCGTGGTGGTGGAGAACGTCGAGCGAAATATCGAAGAGGGGCTCGCCCCGCTTGCGGCGGCGCATCAGGCGATGCGTGAAGTGTCCGGGCCGATTATCGCCATTGCGCTGGTGCTGTGTGCAGTGTTTGTGCCGATGGCGTTCCTCTCTGGCGTGACCGGCCAGTTCTACAAACAGTTTGCGGTAACGATAGCCATTTCCACGGTGATCTCCGCGATCAACTCGCTGACGCTTTCTCCGGCGCTGGCCGCGTTGCTGTTGAAGCCGCATGGTGCCCCGAAAGATTTCCCGACCCGGCTTATCGATCGTCTGTTCGGCTGGATTTTCCGTCCGTTTAACCGCTTTTTCCATCGCAGCTCGACCGGCTATCAGGGACTGGTAGGGAAAACGCTTGGCCGACGCGGTGCAGTGTTTGCGGTTTATTTGCTGCTGCTTTGTGCCGCGGGTGTGATGTTTAAAGTCGTACCCGGCGGGTTTATTCCGACGCAGGATAAGCTGTACCTGATCGGCGGCGTGAAAATGCCGGAAGGCTCGTCGCTGGCGCGCACCGATGCGGTGATCCGCAAAATGAGCGAAATCGGGATGAATACCGAAGGCGTGGATTATGCGGTCGCGTTTCCTGGCCTGAACGCGCTCCAGTTCACCAATACGCCGAACACCGGGACGGTCTTCTTTGGCCTGAAGCCATTCGACCAGCGTAAACATACTGCGGCGGAAATTAACGCGGAGATCAATGCGAAAATCGCGCAAATCCAGCAGGGCTTTGGCTTCTCGATTCTGCCGCCGCCGATTTTAGGGCTGGGTCAAGGGTCCGGTTATTCCCTGTATATTCAGGATCGTGCTGGTCTGGGCTATGGCGCGCTGCAAAACGCGGTGAACACCATGTCCGGGGCGATTATGCAGACGCCGGGTATGCATTTCCCAATCTCAACCTACCAGGCTAACGTTCCGCAGCTGGATGTGCAGGTTGACCGTGATAAAGCGAAAGCGCAGGGCGTATCGCTTACCGATCTTTTCGGCACGCTGCAAACCTATCTGGGCTCGTCATATGTAAACGACTTTAACCAGTTTGGACGGACCTGGCGCGTAATGGCACAGGCCGACGGGCAGTTCCGCGACAGCGTGGAAGATATCGCGAATTTACGCACACGCAATGACCAGGGCGAAATGGTGCCGATTGGCAGTATGGTGAAAATCACGACCACCTACGGGCCGGACCCGGTGATCCGCTACAATGGTTACCCGGCGGCGGATCTTATTGGTGATGCTGACCCGCGGGTGCTCTCTTCCGCGCAGGCGATGACGCAGCTGGACGCCATGTCTAAGCAGATCCTGCCGAACGGGATGAATATTGAATGGACGGACCTGAGTTTCCAGCAGGCCACCCAGGGCAATACGGCGCTGATCGTCTTCCCGGTCGCGGTGCTGCTGGCGTTCCTGGTGCTGGCGGCGCTGTATGAAAGCTGGACGCTGCCGCTGGCGGTGATCCTTATCGTTCCGATGACGATGCTCTCCGCGCTGTTCGGCGTCTGGCTGACCGGGGGCGATAACAACGTCTTCGTGCAGGTGGGGCTGGTCGTGCTGATGGGGCTGGCCTGTAAAAACGCGATACTTATCGTGGAGTTTGCCCGCGAGCTGGAAATTCAGGGCAAAGGCATCATGGAGGCTGCGCTGGAGGCGTGCCGCCTGCGTTTACGCCCGATTGTAATGACCTCTATCGCCTTTATTGCCGGGACCATTCCACTGATCCTTGGTCACGGGGCAGGGGCAGAAGTCCGCGGCGTCACCGGGATCACCGTCTTCTCCGGGATGCTGGGCGTGACGCTGTTTGGTCTGTTCCTGACGCCGGTCTTTTACGTGACGCTGCGTAAATTCGTGACGCGCGGCAAAGCGGAAAGAGAGGTGTTGCCTGCGTAGGACGTAGCAGATAACAAAAAGCCGCCTTCATTGTGAAGGCGGCTTTTTTTTCGCAATCCGTCAGGATTAAGGCGCTTTTTTATGCTGCGTACAGAGTTCCGGCACCGGATCGCACCCGCTGGTATCGGCTTTTTTCACCTCTTCCAGCGCGCTGGCGACGGTATGGCGCGCTAAAACCGCTAACGAAGCCTGCTCCGCTTCATCAGCGATTGATTTGAAGTACCAGCAGGCGTTGGCGCTGACCACACAGCGGGCCGGGACGTCAGGACGGGACGCCCACAGCTTTTTATCTTCAGTGACGGAAAGGTAGATATCACGCAGGGTGATCTCTTCAGCCGGGCGGCCAAGGTGAATAGAGCCGTTGCGGCCAAGCGTGGAGACGATAATGCCGTCGCGGGCGAGAGGAACCATTAATTTGCGGATAAAGCTCGGATTCGCTTCCAGGCCGTAAGCCAGGATTGCACTCGTCGAACGTTCACCCGATTGCTCCGCCATCGCTACGCTGAGAACCATCTGCAAAGCTGTCGGGAAGCGGTAATCTAACATTTTTCTGTCCTGGGTTGCGGTGAATCTTGTTCTTTTTGGCACCGCAGAGGTGAATAATCAGTAAGTAACAATATAACAAATACGGTAATTTTATTGAAGCAATCTGCGGCATACGTGAAGTAACGCTGCGCTGACACATGTCAGGACGTGTAGCGCCGGGTTTACGTTCATGCGAACGACGGATTCGGGAAATCAACGGTCACCATAAGACCACCTTCGGCTGACGTACTCAGATTGACCCTGCCGTTGTGTTGCTGCGTAACGGCTTTGACGATGGCAAGCCCCAGTCCACTCCCGCTTTGGGTCTGATTAGGATCCCGGAAAAATCTGTCGAACACGCGCTCCCGCAGTTCAACCGGGATACCGGGGCCCGCGTCTGAGACGCGCAGCTGAGCGGACGTATCACGCGATTGCAGTTGTACCTCAATGCGTCCACCCTCAGGGCTGTACTTCACGGCATTCTCAATTAAATTGTCGATCAGCGACACCAGACGTTCCCGAATGCCTGCGACATGGATTTCATCGTCACCGAAGAATTCAAACTCAATCCCGCGTGCCGATGCCAGCGGCTCCAGTGCGGCCATTCGCTCCTGAATAAGCGTTGTCAGCGGCACTGGCTCCATTTCCGTGTCGATGTGCGCTTCGCTGTGCTTCATCAGCAGAAGCTGATTGACGAGACGAGCAGCACGGCTATTGCTGCGAACAATGCCTGCAAGCAGCTCCTGCTGGCTTTCGCTGATGACCCAGGACTGAAGCGCCTCGACGTTGATTCGCATCGCGGCCAGCGGCGTACGCAGCTCGTGCGCGGCATCGGCAATAAACACCCTTTCCCTTTCGGCGCTTTCCCGCACCCTGGCGAGAAAGTCATTAATCGCGTCCACCGTCTGGCGCAGCTCCCTGTGCCTGGGAACGGCTTTTAAGGGAGAGAGATCGTCTGGCGTGCGCAATGAAATTTCATTCACTACCCTGTTCCAGGGGCGCATCGCGATGCGGATTGACAGCCACGCGGGAAACAGAAGAAAAGGGATGCATACCAGCAGCGGCATGACGTAATAGCCGCGCGAGTTCAGGTAGATAAAGAAATTCCAGCTGCCAGCCGGGGTGAAAAGGGTGACTTCAACGTCGGAGCGCGCGGATTTGAGCGTGCGGCTCGTCCAGGTGTGGTCTCCAGTCCGGACGCGCTGCATTTCCCCCAGGCGGCTATTTTTCACCTCCGTTGGCGCGCCACGCGAAGAAAAAATAATCTCATTATGCTTGCGAACGATCAGGTTGATAGCGAGTTCCGGATCTTCACCGCCGCCATACCCCTCCCGCAGCGCCTTGCTGAACGCGGCCAGCACCTCATTACGCGCCTGCGGCCTATCCTCCATGCTCTCAACCAGGGAAAAGAGGGTTTCGTAAGTCTCACTGCCCGTGAGTATTGGAGGGCTGCGCAGGTCCTCCAGCAAAATGAAGGTTAAAAAGAAACACCAGAGCAACGTAAGCAGCAGCATCTGGGCGACCAGCATTCGCCTGACCAGCGTAGGGAGCCTGAGGCGGTACCAAAAATTACGCATCAACCTGCCGCCTTCTGAACCGGTACGGTATCAATGACGTACCCTACGCCCCGCACCGTTCGCACAAAGCCATCGCCAATTTTTCGCCGCAGGTTACCCATATGCACGTCGAGCGCGTTGCTGAGATTTTCTTTCGTGCCGAATATCCTCTCTTCCAGATACCGCCGCGTAAGCACGCGATCAGCGCGCAGCATTAACGTTTCAAGCAGCGCATATTCGCTTGCCGTCAGCTCAACGTGGCGTGCGCTCACCGTTACGCGACGCGTCGGAATATGAAGCGACAAACCGCGAATTTCTATTGCCTCATTTTCAAAACCGTAACTGCGTCGCGCAAGGGCTCTCACGCGTGCCAGCAGCTCGGCGAGAACAAAAGGTTTGACCAGATAGTCGTCCGCGCCCGCGTCCAGCCCGCACAGGCGGTCCTGCAGCGTGCCTCGCGCCGTCAGGATAATGACGGGGATCCCCCGGAGCTGCTGACGCAGACGCGTCATCAGGCTCATGCCATCGCCATCGGGCAGCCCCAGGTCGAGCAGGATAAGCTCCGGCACGCAGAGCTCAAGCTGATGCAGCGCATCCTCTTTCCGGCGTACCCATATGACATCAAATCCTTGATCTGCAAGGGCGAAACGTACGCCGTTGCCGAGATCCAGGTCGTCTTCAATTAGTAGAATTTTCACAAAGGTAACGGTATCAGCAGTGGATGAAGAACAGCTTAAGAAAAAAACGGTATCAGGAAATCATTCAACTTTACAGAACCAGCACGTGCTTCAGCGTTTCTTCATTTTCGGCTCATAAGAACCTTAGGGAGGGTATTCAGAATGAGCGCGCTGGCGTTTAACACCGCCTGAATCGTAACCATCTGAATCCAAAAGGGCTTCTTTAATGAGAAACTGCAAACTGCGTCACAGGTTCCCCCGTTCACTCATCGGTCGCAGCGTGAAAAGCATCCTGTCGGGGGCCGTCCTGGCGTTACTGGCTACCCCGGCGCTGGCGGCCGGGCAGCGCCAGGGCAACGTGTTAACCCTGGGGGGCGGCGTGGATGTTGCGCCACGCTATTCCGGTTCGGATAAGAGCCGCGTTACTGCGGCTCAGGTGGTTGATTACGCGATGGCAAATGGGTTCTTTATCAGTACCACCCGCGGGCTCGGCTACGGCAACCGCGTTGGCAACCTGGATTACAGCGCTGCGCTGAGCTATCGCGCAGGACGTAAGGATCGCGACGTAAGCAGCGATTCAATCGCCTCCGGCAGCGACTACCTGCGGGGGATGGGTGACATCAAAGGCTCGGCCGTCGTTGTGCCGGGGCTGGGGTACAGGATAACTGACTGGCTTAACGTGCAGCTGCAGGCTGAGGTCCCGGTTTCGGAAAGAGACAACGGTGAGGCTGTGCACTTCGGCATTGCCAGCCCGCTCTACACCTCTCCTGAAAACTCGGTGACGCTGGCGCTGACCGGTAGCTGGGGATCCAGCAAGTACATGCAAACGTACTACGGGGTCAGCGCCGCCCAGTCGGCCGCATCGGGATTTGCCCGACATGATGCCGGATCGGGCATATACGCCTATTCGCTGAACCTGGACTGGACCCATAAGCTCACCTCCCGCTGGAGCCTGCTTGCCGCAGCTGGCGTTACGCAGCTGACGGGAGAGGCGGGCGATAGCCCCATTGTTCAGCGAAAAACGTCTCCTGTGGGAAGTTTGAAGGTGACGTATAGCTTCTGATGGTTCAGTGAGGGCGAAGGCGCGTTTGTGACAAAACCGCACATAACCCCGTTACAGGAGCCGGAAGTACATAAAGCCCGTAGGATGGCGTGGCCCGAAGTCGGACCGTTCATCATGCGGGCTTTTTTATCACTGTTGACCCGATAACGCCTGTTCAATCGTACGGGTAACAACGTCCGGCTGGCTGACCATCGATACATGGCTTGCCGCAACCTCCGTGGTGTTGGCGTTGATTTTCTTCGCCATTGCGCGCTCAAGCTCAGGATTGATCATCCGGTCATTTTTGCTGACCACATACCAGCTCGGTTTGTCATGCCAGGCGGCATGCGCGACTTTCTCCCCAAACGCATTGGCCTTAATGGGGCTCTGCGTCGCGGCAATCACGCTGCGCTCAACGTCCTTCACGTCAGGGGCAAAATTCTCGCTGACCGCTTTTGTCGGCAGATATAAATACCCCTCTGCCGTTTTAGCGAGGCTGGCGCTCCCTGGCGGATCAGGGAAGCTATTTGCCAGTTCTGCCGTCGACTGGCCGGAATCCGGCGCAAAAGCGGCAACGTAAACCAGTGACTTCAGCGGGCATTGTTTCCCGCCTCGCTGATTACCGTCCCGCCCCAGGAGTGACCGACCAGCACCACATCCCCATGAGCCCGGGCAATAGCACGCTGCGTGGCGGCGACATCATCTTTCAGAGACGTGAGCGGAAGTTGTACCGCAATGACCTCGGTATGGTGTTTTTGCAGCCGGGTGATCACCTTATTCCAGCTGCTCCCGTCGGCAAACGCCCCGTGCACCAGCACCACGCTGGCTTTCGTCTCTGCCAGCGCGCTGGTGGAAACCGCCAGCAGCGCCGCTGTTAATACAGACAATGCTTGCATAACAGGCTCCTTAAAAGTGATGAACCGCCGCGTGGGGCGGTACGGTGAATTCAACGGTTTTATGGTCGATGGGCTTATGCGTCGGGTCGGCAACGATGATGGTTACCTTGTGTTTCCCGGCGGGCAGCCCGACCAGGATCACCGGCTCGCCGCTGGTTTCAGCCCAGTGCCAGGGCGCGTCATCCACCACTACGTGAATATGGCCGATACGCGGAGTGACTTTCAGCGCGTCGGGTCCAAATACAGGTTCAATGCGCAGGTTTTCGACGCGGTACTGAATAAAGACCGCACCTTTACTCAGCGGTCCCGCCAGCGGTGGGTCGACGATCAGTTTTGCTGGCGGCTGGGGTTTTTCCTGCGGCGCTACGGCGGCCGGGCCATTAACATCAGCGGCGCTCAGGCCATCCAACGGTGCGGCCAGTGCGCCAGCAAAGGACGTCAGCGCAAATACAGGAAGCAGGAAATATCGACGAATCATCTGTGGCTCTCCTCATCAGTTTATTATGGCGAGGGACACAGAAGACCATTTTTATGTATCGGGGATGTTTGCTTTTGCGGGCGTTTTGTACCGGTTTGTCAGCGTAGCGCTCGGGATACAGTGCGATACAGTTTGTCTGCCTGGAGCGAACACGCTTTAGCGCTCGGGCGAATCCACTACAAGACCTGATTGCTGCGACTGAATTTTGTCCTGATGGTGATACCAGGCGCCAATGGAGGAATAAACAAAGCGGCCAAAGAAAAACAGGAAACTGATGAGCAGTATGATGCGGGTCATCCGGGTGTTAAATCGATGTCGTTTTCGCATACGCGTAGCCTGACTCACTTTCTTTTCCTGAGTATACCCTTTTGGGCGATACGGCTATTAAGGCACAGCCGCAAGTCGGGGTCAATTCAGCGAAATGTAAAATACCGTCAATGCTTACATTAATTTATGTTATTAAAAACAACGCTTTTATTTATCGCATTGATAATTACAGGAAAAATATTCAAATAAAACGTAAGAAATGTTTATTCAGATAAATTAATTTGATTTAGGTCAACGGCATCTCGTCGTTGATATTTAAAATCCCACCTCCACTGTGCTTGCCAGGAATTTTCCGGGCATCGTGTACGTCAGGTTGGATGCCTGTCTTCATTTACCCTCTGGAGCGCAAGGGTTGTAAACGAGCATCTATGAATATTCACCACATCCTGAAGCAAAATAAAGACCGCTGGTGGGCACTTCCTCTTATATTACCCGTCGTGTTACTCCCGGTGCTTAGTGTGGCTAATACCTTAACGCAGCTGGGCGACGGTATCGTTGCGCTCTATTATCTCCCGCTCTCCTTTCTGCTGACGCTGATGTTGTTCTTTGGCCTGGAAGCCCTTCCCGGAGTGGTGGTGTCGTTGTTTTTACGTTATTACCCGTCCGTTGGGCTGTTTGAAACCGTGACCGGCATTCTGCATTTTATCGTTCCCCTGGTGCTCAGCTGGGGCGGTTACCGCGTGTTTGCGCCCCGACGCAATATGACCGCTTACGGTGACATACGCCTGATGGGGCAACGTATCTTCTGGCAGGTGTTTTGCCCGGCAACGCTTTTTCTGGTGCTATTTCAGTTTGCGGTTTATCTCGGGGTCTATGAGAGCCGCCAGAGCCTTGCAGGATTGAATCCCCTCAATATTCGGACCCTTATTAACTATCAGGGGCTGCTGGTGAGCGGGCTGACGGGTGTGCCGCTAAGCTACCTGCTGATCCGCCTGATACGTCATCCGCGCTATATCAAGGGACTGATGTCCCAGCTCCGCACGCAAATAGACAAAAAGGTTACGGCCGTTGAGTTTGTGGTGTGGTTTTTAGCTCTGGGTGGGTTGCTGGCCATGCTGCTGCTGCCCATGAATGAAAACAGTTCCATTTTCAGCACCAACTACACTTTGTCACTGCTGATGCCCGTGATGCTCTGGGGGGCGATGCGCTTTGGCTACAAGCTGATGTCAATCATCTGGACGCCGGTCCTGCTGGTGTCGATTCACTTTTTTTATCACTACATTCCGGTGCAGGGGGGTTATGGCATTCAGCTGGCGATCACCTCATCCAGCTATCTGGTCTTTTCCTTCGTTGTGACGTACATGTCGATGCTGGCGACACGCCAGCGGACCATCAATATTCGCTCCCGCAGTCAGGCTTTTCTCGATCCGGTGGTGCATATGCCCAACCTGCGGGCGCTGTCGCGAGAGCTGGCCAGTAACCCCTGGTCGGCGCTCTGTTTACTGCGCGTGCCCGAGCTGGAAGTGCTGGGGCGTAATTACGGCGTACTGCTACGGATCCAGTATAAGCAGCAGCTGGCGCAATGGATAAATGGCACCCTTCAGCCAAAAGAGCAAGTCTATCACCTCACCGGATATGACATGGCGGTGCGACTGGAGGCGGAGTCGCATCAACAGCGCATTGAGACGCTGGACGAGCATATTAAGCAGTTTGTTTTTATCTGGGATGGTATGCCGGTGCAGCCTCAGGTTGGCGTGAGCTACTGCTATGTACGCTCACCCGTCAATCACCTCTATCTGGTGCTGGGGGAACTGGGCATCGTGGCTGACCTCTCCCTCTCAACGAATCACCCGGAAAATCTTCAGCAGCGCGGGGCTGTTCACTTGCAGCGTAGCCTGAAAGATAAGGTGGCGATGATGAGCCGTTTGCAGACAGCGCTGGAGCAGAACGCTTTTAGCCTGTTAGTTCAGCCCGTTCGCGGCCTGCGCGGCGATCATTACCACGAAGTGCTGCTGCGAATGCGTGATGATAACGGGGCGCTGATCTTTCCCGAGCAGTTCCTGCCCATAGCACAGGAGTTTGGTTTATCGTCGCGTGTCGATTTATGGGTACTGGAGCGTACGTTGAGTTTCCTGGCACAGCACCGCCAGCGTTTGCCGGGCCAGCGCTTTGCCATCAACCTCGCACCTTCTACCGTCTACCGGGCGCAGTTCCCGCTTGAAGTGAGCCGCCTGTTAGCCAGATATGCCGTTGAAGCATGGCAGCTGATCTTTGAAGTGACCGAAAGTAGCGCCTTTGGTCATGCGGATCTGGCGGCATCCACCCTCAGGCAATTGCAAAAAATGGGAATACGGATCGCCATTGATGATTTTGGCACCGGCTACGCCAGCTATGCGCGGTTAAAAAGCGTGGACGCCGACATTCTCAAAATCGACGGCGGCTTTATTCGCAATATTGTCAGCAACAGCCTGGATTACCAGATCGTGGCATCCATTTGCCATCTGGCCCGGATGAAGAAAATGCTGGTGGTGGCAGAATGTGTGGAAACAGAAGAGATACGTAGCGCGGTGCACGCGCTAGGTATCGATTATGTGCAGGGCTACTTGATTGGATTGCCAGTTGAGCTTGATACGTTGCTCGAAACACAGCCTTCTCAGGAGAACGCCTTAGCCGTTACGCTGCCGCCTCAGAACTCTCTTCTTCAATCTTCAACAGCCAGCCGGTGACCGCTTCCCAGTACTGCTGCTCTTTTTCCAGATCCAGCAGCACCAGCGCGTTCTGGCTAAACCAGTCGTGCGGGAAGCTCAGCGTCCAGTGATAGTCATCCGTTTTAAGCTTCAGTGTCGGCGGCGTGGTGGTCGCCTGTCGCTGATTATTGAGCAGCACGCCCAGGCGCAGAAGCTGAATGAGTGGCAGGAACTGCTTTTTCTTAAATAGCGTAAAGCGCGGCAGATCGTCGAGCTTGATGGCTTTGCGGTGATAGCGCACCAGCGTCGCCATCATGGTTTGCTGCTCCTGGTTGAAGCCAGGCAGATCGCTATTTTGCAGAATATAGGCTGAATGGCGATGCATTCCGCTGTGGTTAATGTTCAGCCCCACCTCATGCAGCATCGCGGCCCATTTTAACAGCGCGGCCAGCTGCGGATGCGCCAGCTTTGGATTCTGCTCCTCCCACTGCTCGTACATCTGAACCGTGGTTTCCAGCACCCGTTTCGCCTGTTCGCGGTCGATATTGTACTGGTTGGCAAGGCTCTGCGCGGTGCGGCTGCGAATATCCTGATGACGGAAACGGCCTTCCATCTCATACAGCACACCTTCGCGCAGGGCGCCGTCAGAGAGGCGCAGCTCTTTGATCGCCAGCGCGTCAAACACGCCGCAGAGGATCGCCAGCCCCGGTACGAACACCGCTTTACGCTCGTCGGACAAGCCCGGCAGACTCAGGGCGTCGAAGCTCTTGTGCTTAAGCACCTCTTCGGTGAGTTTCACCAGGCGCTCAGGCGTAATAAACCCGTCCTTTTCACCCATCGCCAGCAGCACTTCATGGGCCGCTTTAATCGACCCCGATGCGCCCAGCGCCACGTTCCAGCCCTGAATACGATACTGCCAGGCCAGATTTTCCAGTTTTTGCACGGCGGCCATGCGCGCGCGCTGGAAGTTTTCGCGGGTGATGACGCCGCCCGGAAAATACATTTGCGCGAAGCTGACGCAGCCCATACGGCGGCTTTCAACCAGACGCGGCTCGAAATCTTCGCCAATCACCAGTTCGGTTGAGCCTCCGCCGATATCAATCACCAGCTTGCGGCCTTTTTCCGGCTGCGTATGCTCCACGCCCATAAAAATCAGGCGCGCTTCTTCGTTACCAGAGATGATCTCAATCGGGTAGGGGATAACCTTTTCCGCGCGCTTAAGAAATTCCGGCGCGTTCAGCGCCTGGCGTAGCGTATGCGTCCCGACGATGCAGACGCTGGACGGCGAAAAGCCTTGCAGACGTTCTGCGAACAGCGACAGGCAGTTAAGCCCGCGCTCCATTGCCTCTTCGCTCAGCATGTTACGCGCGTCGAGCCCATCGGCCAGATGCACGCGCTGCTTCAGACGACCGATGATCTGCATCGCGCCATCCACCTCGCGGGCGATGACCATATGGAAACTGTTTGAGCCAAGATCGACCGCAGCGAACTCCTGCGGGCGTGGGGTATTATCGTTTATTGGCATAGGTTAATCGGGTTGCTCAAGTGATTTGATGTAATCGTAAATCGCCAACTGTGACCGCACTTTACGGCGATTGCCGCGCGGTACATAGCGATTACTGAGTTCTTTGTCGATATAACGTGCTTTCACCGTATCGCTGAACAGGATCTCGATAATGTCCAGGATACGCTGCTTCAGGCGAGGATCCAGCAGCGGTGCCGCCACTTCAATACGGTAATCAATGTTACGCGTCATCCAGTCGGCGGACGAGAGGTATACGCGCTTATCACCGGCGTTATCGAAAATATAGACGCGATCGTGTTCAAGATAGCGATCCACAATGCTGATCACGCGGATGTTGTCGCTGATGCCTTCCAGTTCCGGAATGAGCGAGCACATGCCGCGAATGAGCAGATTTACCGGAACGCCGGAGCTGGAGGCCGCATACAGGCGATCCACCAGGCCTTTGTCCACCAGATTGTTGAGCTTCAGCGTGATGCCGGACGACAAGCCGTTCTGCGCATTGGCAATCTCTTTGTCGATCATATCGTACAGCAGGCGCCGTGAGTTCTGCGGCGACACCAGCAGATAATCGAAGCTCACCGGGCGGTACGGGTTCTCAATGAAGTTGAACACCCGACGCACTTCGTTGGTGATGCGGGCATCGGCAGTCAGCAGCGAATAGTCGGTGTAAATACGCGCGGTTTTCTCGTTAAAGTTCCCGGTACCGATATGGGCGTAGCGCACCACGTCGTCGCCCTCTTTACGGGAGATCAGGAACAACTTGGCGTGAATTTTCAGCCCCGGCGCGGAGAAGATGACGTGCACGCCCGCTTCCGTCAGTCGGCGTGCCCAGTGGATGTTGGCCTCTTCGTCGAAGCGAGCCTGGAGCTCAACCACCACGGTCACTTTCTTGCCGTTGTGCGCCGCGTGGATCATCGCATCGATGATGCGGGAATCTTTCGCCACGCGATAAATGTTGATTTTAATCGCCAGCACGTTCGGATCGAACGAGGCCTGACGCAGCAATTCCAGCACGTGTTCAAAGGTGTGATACGGATAGTAGAGCAGCACATCCCGCTCGCGGATGGCATCGAACCCGTTGCGGAATTTATCGAACCAGATATGGCGCAGGCGCGGCAGCGGTTTGTTTACCAGATTGGCTTTGCCGACGTTCGGGAAGCCAATGAAATCTTTAAAGTTGTGGTAACGCCCACCGGGGATTATGGAGTCGTAGCGGGAGATGGTCAGCTTATCGCGCAGCATCTCCACCATCGCGTCCGGCATATCGCGCTGATAGACAAAACGCACCGGCTCTGCCGTCAGGCGCTGCTTGAGGCTGGAAGACATCAGCTCCATCAGGCTGGCCTCCATCTCATGCACCAGATCGTACTCGGCGTCACGGGTCATCTTCATCGAGTAGGCGTTGAGCGCGTCGTAATCGAAGAAACCTTTGAAGATATCGTCCAGACAGTAGCGCAGAATGTTATCCAGCAGGATCATCGGCTTACGTCGGCGCGGGGTTTCCGGCGGCAGATTTACAAAGCGCGGGACTTTATCAGACGGTATTTCCAGCAGCGCGTAGTTAATGGTCTCACCACGAATGATTTCTACCGCCAGATAGGTGTAATCATCTTTCAGGAACTGCACCAGATCGGTTTCACGGTTGATCAGAATCGGGGTGATATGCTGGCGCAGATAGTGTTTGAAATAGTGGCGCAGCCAGTTTTGCTGATTCGCGGAGAGCTGGCGTTCGTTGATCAGGAAGATTTGGTTGCGTGCCATTTCCAGCAGCAGCTCGTTATAGAGGCCATCAAATTCCTGATCGGCTTTCATGACGCGAGACTGGATTTTTCCAAGCAGATGCCGCGAGTGGGAGTTCAAGCCCTGTTCTTCGCTGATGATGATTCGGCGTTTCAGTTCGGCGAAGCGAACCTTGTAGAACTCATCCAGATTGTTGGAATAGATGCCTAAAAAACGCATACGCTCAATCAGCGGGTTGCTTTTATCGGCCGCTTCCTGAAGTACACGTTCGTTGAATGCTAACCAGCTTAGCTCTTTCTCGATATATAACTTTTCCTGACCCATTACAGCTCACACTCCAGTTCAATCACAGGACGTGGTAAATCCGTCTCGTCCTTATTATGGCGAGCATTTCCACGATATGTCCAACAGTGCCAGAAAAGTATGACAGTTATTTTTTTTGTTGGGGATTTTAGGGGGTTGGAGAAGGGAATATCGGGTAATGCAATATGTAGGTCGGGTAAGCGCAGCGCCACCCGACAGAACAAACTACTCTTCAGCCGCATGACCCTGCGGGGGTAACTTCACGCCGTCCAGCCAGGCGGCACCGTCGCGCATCTCAAGACGGCCGTCAACAAACCAGCTTACCACCAGCGGATAAATGGCGTGTTCCTGAGCCTGTACACGTTCCGTCACGTCGTCTTCGTTGTCACCGTCAAAGACCGGTACTTTTGCCTGCAAAATGACCGGACCGCCGTCCAGCTCGTCGGTAACGAAATGCACGGAGGTCCCATGCTCCTCATCGCCGTTCTCCAGCACCTGACGATGGGTATGCAGGCCAGGATATTTCGGCAGAAGAGAAGGGTGAATATTCAGCAAACGTCCGTTGTAATGCGCGACGAAGGCCGGGCTCAGGATACGCATGTAGCCCGCCAACACCACCACGTCAGGCGCGTAGGCGTCAATCTCCTGCACCAGCTCACGGTCAAAGGCTTCACGCCCGGCGAACTGGCTGGCTTCCAGCGCGTGCGCAGGAATGTTCGCTTCCCGCGCGCGCTCAAGGCCGAACGCATCGGCCTTGTTGCTGAATACTGCCCGAATGGTGCCATTGATTTTCTTCTGTTTGCAGGCGTCTATGATTGCCTGCAAATTGCTTCCGTTGCCGGAAATGAGCACCACGATGTTTTTCATTCAATGACCACACGCTGTTCGGAATCGGAAGCTTTAATCGTACCGATTTTCCACGCGTTTTCACCTTTTTCTGTCAGCAGCTTAACCGCTTTATCCGCTTCGCTGGCGGGCAGGGCGATAACCATACCTACGCCGCAGTTAAAGGTGCGGTACATTTCATGCTCGCTCACGTTGCCTGCGGTTTGCAGCCAGTTGAAGACGGACGGCCACTGCCATGAGGAGGCGTCGATCACCGCCTGGGTATTGTCCGGCAGCACGCGCGGAATGTTTTCCCAGAAGCCGCCGCCGGTAAGGTGAGCGATGGCGTGCACGTCAACGTTCTCAATCAGCTCAAGCACGTTTTTCACGTAGATGCGGGTCGGGGCCAGCAGGTGATCGGCCAGCGGTTTGCCGTCCAGCTCGGTGGTCAGCGGGTCGCAACCGCTCACTTCGAGGATCTTACGCACCAGAGAGTAGCCGTTGGAGTGCGGACCGCTGGAGGCCAGCGCAACCAGCACATCGCCGTCAGCCACTTTGCTGCCGTCGATAATTTCTGATTTTTCTACCACGCCGACGCAGAAGCCTGCGACGTCATAATCTTCTCCGTGATACATGCCAGGCATTTCAGCGGTTTCACCGCCGACCAGCGCACAGCCGGATTGCAGACAGCCTTCGGCGATACCGTTAATGACGCTGGCTGCGGTATCCACATCCAGCTTGCCGGTCGCGTAGTAATCCAGGAAGAACAGCGGCTCAGCGCCCTGTACCACCAGGTCGTTGACGCACATCGCCACCAGATCAATACCAATCGTATCGTGACGCTTAAGATCCATCGCCAGGCGCAGTTTTGTACCGACACCATCCGTACCCGAGACCAGCACAGGTTCACGATATTTTTGCGGCAGCGCGCACAGTGCGCCGAATCCACCCAGGCCACCCATCACTTCCGGGCGGCGGGTTTTTTTCACCACACCTTTGATTCGGTCAACCAGCGCATTACCTGCGTCAATATCAACACCGGCATCTTTGTAGCTGAGAGAAGTTTTGTTGGTCACGGCTTAAATCCCCACGCGATTGCATAGCTAGTAAGAAAAATCGGCGCAATTCTAACAGTCCAGGCAAACGTTTGCGAGCCTATTCTCGGCGCGGGGATCTTTTTTTCTGTGCGGACTGTCCAGGGCAACAAACTTGATTCCGTTCACGAAAATGAAACCGGTTTCGGCGATCTGCTTGCAACGGCTATCCCCTTTGCACATCATCAAAATGAAACCGGTTTCTGTAACTGTTTTTGCAGAAAATAACGCAGAATGAGGGAAAGCGAATGTCAGGATTTAAAGCAGGTTTTCTGTGGGGTGGGGCCGTTGCGGCGCACCAGCTTGAAGGCGGCTGGAAAGAGGGCGGCAAGGGCGTGAGCGTTGCCGATGTCATGACGGCAGGCGCCCACGGGGTACCGCGTGAAATCACCAACGGCGTGCTGGAGGGGAAAAATTACCCAAACCACGAAGCCATCGACTTTTACCACCGCTATAAAGAAGACATCAAACTCTTTGCCGAGATGGGGTTCAAATGCTTCCGCACCTCCATTGCCTGGACGCGTATCTTCCCGAAAGGCGACGAGCTCGAGCCGAACGAAGCGGGACTCAAATTCTATGACGATCTTTTCGACGAGTGCCTGAAGCACGGCATCGAGCCGGTGATCACGCTTTCCCACTTCGAGATGCCTTTCCACCTGGTAACGGAATACGGCGGCTGGCGTAACCGTAAGCTGATCGACTTCTTTGTCCGCTTCGCGAAGGTCGTTTTTGAGCGCTATCAGCATAAAGTGAAGTACTGGATGACCTTTAACGAGATCAATAACCAGGCCAACTTTCACGAAGACTTTGCGCCGTTTACCAACTCCGGGCTGAAATATGCCCCGGGAGAAGATCGCGAGCCGGTGATGTTCCAGGCGGCGCACTATGAGCTGGTGGCCAGCGCCCTGGCGGTGAAAGCGGGGCGTGAGATCAACCCGTCACTGCATATCGGCTGCATGATTGCCATGTGCCCCATCTATCCGCTGACCTGTGCCCCGGACGACATGATGATGGCGATGAACGCCATGCATCGCCGCTACTGGTTCACCGACGTTCACGTGCGCGGCAAGTATCCGCAGCATCTGCTCAACTACTTTGAACGTCGCGGCTTCGCGCTGGATATCACCGAAGAAGATAAAGTGGCGCTGACGCAGGGCTGCGTGGATTACATCGGGTTCAGCTACTACATGTCGTTCGCCACCAAAGCGACGGCGGATAATCCGACGCTGGATTATGACGAGAGCAAGAGCCTGGTTTCTAACCCGTACGTGCAGAAATCGGACTGGGGCTGGCAGATCGATCCTGTCGGGCTGCGCTACTCTCTGAACTGGTTCTGGGATCACTATCAGCTGCCGCTGTTTATTGTGGAAAACGGCTTTGGCGCGATCGACGTGCTGGAGAGCGACGGCACGGTGAACGACCAGTACCGCATCGACTACCTTTCCGCCCACATCCGCGAGATGAAAAAAGCGGTGGTGGAAGACGGCGTGGATCTGATGGGCTATACCCCGTGGGGCTGTATCGACCTGGTCTCTGCCGGCACTGGCGAGATGAAGAAACGCTACGGTTTTATCTTTGTCGATAAAGATAACGAAGGTAACGGCACGCTGAACCGCAGCAAGAAGAAATCGTTCGACTGGTATAAGCAGGTGATTGCGAGCAACGGCGATAACCTGTAATTGTCGGGTGGCGCTAACGCTTACCCGACCTACACTACACGTAGGCCCGCGTAAGCGCAGCGCCACCGGGCAAGACCCCGCACCCAAACCGGAGCCCAGCCTCCGGCTTTTTTGTTTTTGATTGATGTACATCAAGCAACATGGGTATGGCGCAATCCGAAAAAAGCGGTATAATCCCGCGATTTTTTTGCGGATGCCACCTCAGAGGAGAAAGAGAATGAAGATTGTGGAAGTGAAACACCCACTCGTTAAACACAAGTTGGGCCTGATGCGTGAGCATGACATCAGCACGAAGCGTTTTCGCGAACTGGCTTCTGAAGTGGGTAGCCTGCTGACCTACGAAGCGACCTCTGATCTGGAAACGGAAAAAGTGACCATCGAAGGCTGGAACGGCCCGGTACAGGTTGAGCAGATCAAAGGTAAAAAAATTACCGTGGTGCCAATCCTGCGTGCGGGTCTGGGCATGATGGAAGGCGTGCTGGAGCACGTCCCAAGCGCGCGTATCAGCGTGGTAGGTATCTACCGTAACGAAGAGACGCTTGAGCCGGTCCCATACTTCCAGAAGCTGGTCTCTAACATTGATGAGCGTATGGCGCTGGTAGTTGACCCGATGCTGGCGACCGGTGGTTCGATGATCGCCACCATTGACCTGCTGAAACAAGCAGGCTGCAGCAGCATCAAAGTGCTGGTGCTGGTCGCGGCGCCGGAAGGTATCGCGGCGCTGGAAAAAGCGCACCCGGACGTTGAACTCTATACCGCGTCTGTCGACCAGGGACTGAACGAGCACGGGTACATCATCCCGGGGCTCGGCGATGCCGGCGATAAGATTTTTGGGACTAAATAATCGAATAACGATAAAGAAGCCGACTTTGATAGTCGGCTTTTTTTTGAATAAAAACCAACAATGACACTCAGAGGAAAACACTATGACGCGCCGTGCTATCGGGGTGAGTGAAAGACCGCCGCTTTTACAGACAATCCCGCTTAGTTTGCAGCACCTGTTCGCCATGTTTGGCGCAACCGTGCTGGTGCCAATCCTGTTTCACATTAACCCGGCTACCGTGCTGCTGTTTAACGGCATCGGTACGCTGCTTTACCTCTTCATCTGTAAAGGCAAAATCCCGGCCTATCTCGGGTCGAGCTTCGCGTTTATCTCCCCGGTACTGCTGTTGCTGCCGCTGGGTTACGAGGTCGCGCTGGGCGGCTTTATCATGTGCGGCGTGCTGTTCTGCCTGGTCTCCTTCATCGTGAAGAAAGCGGGTACCAGCTGGCTGGACGTGATGTTCCCGCCTGCGGCAATGGGGGCAATCGTTGCCGTCATCGGCCTGGAACTGGCGGGTGTCGCGGCGAACATGGCTGGGCTGCTGCCTGCGGACGGTCAGTCACCGGATTCTAAAACCATTATTATTTCGCTGGTGACGCTGGGCGTGACGGTTTTCGGTTCCGTCCTGTTCCGCGGCTTTATGGCGATTATCCCGATCCTGATCGGCGTGCTGGCGGGTTACGCGCTCTCCTTCGTGATGGGCGTTGTGGATACCACACCGATTGCCGAGGCACACTGGTTCGCGCTGCCGACCTTCTACACCCCACGCTTCGAATGGTTTGCTATCTTCACCATTCTGCCTGCTGCACTGGTGGTGATTGCTGAGCACGTTGGCCACCTGGTGGTGACGGCGAACATCGTGAAGCGTGACCTGATCCGCGACCCGGGCCTGCATCGCTCCATGTTTGCCAACGGTTTCTCCACCATCATCTCCGGTTTCTTCGGCTCCACGCCTAACACCACTTACGGGGAGAACATCGGCGTAATGGCGATCACCCGCGTCTACAGCACCTGGGTTATCGGCGGCGCGGCGATCATCGCTATTCTGCTCTCCTGCGTCGGCAAACTGGCGGCGGCGATCCAGATTATCCCGGTTCCGGTGATGGGCGGCGTTTCCCTGCTGCTGTATGGGGTGATCGGTGCGTCCGGTATTCGCGTGCTGATTGAATCCAAAGTGGATTACAGCAAGGCGCAGAACCTGATCCTGACCTCCGTTATCCTGATCATCGGCGTGAGCGGCGCGAAGGTGCACATCGGCGCGGCAGAGCTGAAGGGTATGGCGCTGGCGACCATCGTCGGCGTGGGCCTGAGCCTGATTTTCAAGCTGATCTCGGTCATTCGTCCGGAAGAAGAAATCCTGGACGCTGACGATAGCGAAAAAGCACCACATTGATCCTTTAACCGGGCGGACGATCCGCCCGGTTCTCTCCTTGCTGGTTCCGTGTTAAACTCCATTCCGATTTTATGTAAGATCTCTGGTTGAGGTATTTCTGAACGGACCGGCACAGCTCTCTCTGCCACTTTATCTCCCTGACGACGAAACTTTCGCGAGTTTCTGGCCGGGTGATAACCCCTCTTTACTGGCTGCACTGCAAAACGTGCTGCGCCAGGAACACAGCGGATACATCTATATCTGGTCACGCGAAGGCGCGGGACGCAGCCACCTGCTGCATGCCGCCTGTGCGGAACTTTCGGCGCGCGGTGACGCGGTAGGCTATGTGCCGCTGGATAAACGCACCTGGTTTGTGCCTGAAGTGCTGGAGGGCATGGAACATCTCTCCCTGGTCTGCATCGATAATATTGAATGCGTGGCGGGAGACGAGCCGTGGGAAATGGCGATCTTTAACCTCTACAACCGCATTCTGGAGTCGGGCAAAACCCGGCTGCTGATCACCGGCGATCGTCCGCCGCGTCAGCTCAATCTGGGGCTGCCGGATCTGGCGTCTCGTCTGGACTGGGGGCAAATCTACAAGCTGCAACCGCTGTCGGATGAAGACAAACTCCAGGCACTTCAGTTGCGCGCCAGACTGCGCGGATTTGAACTGCCGGAAGACGTAGGGCGCTTCCTGCTCAAGCGTCTGGATCGGGAGATGCGCACGCTCTTTGATACGCTCGATCAGCTCGATCGCGCCTCCATCACCGCCCAGCGCAAGCTGACCATTCCGTTTGTGAAAGATATTCTTAAGCTGTAGTTATGCCGGGTGGCGGCTGCGCCTTACCCGGCCTACATATGGCACCCGTAGGCCCGGTAAGCGCAGCGCCATCGGGCTAAAGATCCCCCATCAGGTGCTCAACCAGCAGCGGAATCGGTCTTCCCGACGCCACGCTTCTGCCGTTCTCACGCCACAGCGCCGTCCCGCTGATATCCAGATGTGCCCAGGGGATCGCCGGCGGACAGAAGTGATGCAGCAGCCACGCCGCCGAGGCGCTTATCGCCGCATTGTTAGTCGGCGTATTGCACAGATCGGCAATCGCGCTGTCGGTCTGCTTTTTCAGCCGTGCGTCCAGCGGCAGAGACCACACCTCGTCACCGCTCCGTTTACCTGCCTGCGTCAACGCGGCGCGCAGCGGTTCATCCTGGGTCATCAGCCCGCTCAGCTCATACCCCAGCGCTTTCACCACTGCGCCCGTTAAAGTCGCCATATCAATGATGTAGCGGGCCTGCGGGTACCGCTGGCTGGCCCAGGCAATGGCGTCAGCCAGCACCAGCCGGCCCTCGGCATCGGTATTATTGATTTCAACGGTGGTTCCGTTACAGGCTGTTGCCACCGTGCCGGGCTGCATGGCGTCGGGGCCGATGGCGTTTTCCGCCAGCGCCAGCACGCCCATGATGCGCACGGGTAATTTCAGCTCCGCAACGGTCAGCATCAGCCCCAGTACGTTGGCCGCGCCGCACATGTCATATTTCATGGTGTACATGCCCGCGCCTTCCTTCAGCCACAGGCCGCCGGTGTCAAAGGTAATGCCTTTTCCCACGTAGCAGCGCATCGGGCCGTCGTTGGCACCATCATAATGAATAGCCAGCAGACGCGGCGGGCAGGTCGCCCCTTTGCCAACGGCGTGCAGCAGTCCAAGACCCTGCTCAGCAATATCTTTTTCGTGCAGCACCTCGCAGCGCAGGGCAGGGCTGGCGGCACACAGTTTTTGCGCCTCTTCCACCACAAACTGCGGCGTGCAGCGGTCGGACGGCATATCCGCCAGACGTCGCGCCGCGATCATGCCGAGCGCAATGGCCTGCTGCTGGCGGAAGGTCGTCTCCAGCTTCGCCTGCTGTTCCGGCAGGCAGAGGGCAGTGATGCAGGTAAGACGCACCGCTTCGTTCGTCTTCTTCAGCTTCAGGTCACTGAGCCTGTGCGCCTGATTAAAGAGAAAACGCAGCACCTGCGCCAGCACCACATCGTCGATATCCGTCACGTCCAGCACGAGTTCGGCGCTGGCGGGGGCGGTAAGCAGCGGTCGCAGGGCGGTGAGCAACCCTTCGGTCAGGGCGTCATGCCAGATCGTGTCCGGCAACAGAGTAATGCGCGCAAACGGCGCGCAGCCAAAGCGAGCGTCCGCGACGGTGCTCTGCTGGCGCATTTCAGCGACAAGAGCGCTTTCCGGTAACAGGGAACTGTCAGCGCGCGCAATCAAATGGCTGTTCGGCTTCGCGTCTGAAAGCGCGTTGATAAACTGGTAAGTGATCATCATGATTCCTCAATCGGCGCGCGGATCCGTGCGGCATAGGCCTGCATCCACTCCTCATCTACCGCGTGATAGTGCGTTTTCTCCCGCAGGCGTTCAGTACGAAAAACGGTGAGGGGCTGGCGAGCCGTCGCCACCACGAACGAGAAGGTTTTTATGTTAGTCGCGGCGCCAAATTCGCCCTGGTTGTTCATGCACACCACGGAGAGATCGCCCGCGCGACCGAAGCGCGACATCAGCTTGTCTTCCAGTTCGAATACGACTGAATCCGCCGCCTGCTGCGGCGTCATCCCTTGCGCCATCCGGCGAACGATTTCGTAGCTGGTACAGCCCTTCATCAGGTCTTCACCGACGCCTGTGGCGGTGGCCGCGCCGGTTTCGCTGTCGCAGTAAAAGCCGGAGCCGATGATGGGTGAGTCACCGAGGCGACCGCGTTTTTTCATAAACAGGCCACTGGTGGAGGTGGCGACGCTCATCGAACCCTGTTTATCAAGGCCAATGATGCCGACGGTGTCATGTCCGTCGTAGGGGCTTAACCCCTTATCCAGCGTTTCGCGGCAGCGCTTGCGGTAGTGCTGCATGGCGCGATCCGTGAGCATAGTTTTGTCGGCAAAGCCCTGGCTCAGCGCCCATTCGCGCGCGCCCTGGCCGACCAGCAGGCTGTTATAGCGTTGACGGCTGAGCGCGTGCGCCACGCGCACCGGGTTGGCGATATCCACCAGATTCCCCACGGCGCCGAACGCCAGCGTGTCGCCGTCCATATAGGCCGCGTCCAGCTCCACCTCGCCGTTTTCGGTCGGCAGGCCACCGTAGCCGACGGATTTATACAGCGGAAAGTCTTCCACGGCAGCGACGGCATCGACCACCGCCGAAGCGACCGGTTTTCCCGCCGCCAGGGCAGACGCGGATTCCGTTACCCATTCAAGTGCCATTCGCCAGGTTGCGATAATTCCCCACATGCTTTACTCCTGTTTTGCAAGGGTGGTGTCGGGTTGCGTAGCAATAGTCAGCTCCGCGGCGCGGTACTGTTTATCCACGATACGCATGAAAGGCAGGTACAGCATGGCGCCAATCAGCAGGTTGATCAGCTGCATCACGCTGCCGCTCAGGTGCCCGGTGACGATAAAGCCGCTGATAACCGGCGGCAGGGTCCAGGGAATAAACACCCCGGTGGTGACGGCGACCGCGCCAATTTTCATCGCCGCATACTGCACGGTGACCAGCACCAGCGGCACCAGATTAAACGGGATGAGCATGATCGGGTTCATGATCACCGGCAGGCCAAACAGGATCGGTTCGTTGATGTTAAACACTGAGGCTCCTGCGCCGAGGCGCGCCACCTCTCGCATGTTTTTGCTGCGGGCGAAAATCAGCATCGCTATCACCAGCGACAGCGTGGCCCCCGCGCCGCCCATCCAGATCATGTCAAAAAACTGTTCGGTGATGATGTGCGGCGGCGTCGTTCCCGCCTGGATCGCGGCGATGTTGTCGGTCTGGTTTTCCATCCACAGCGGGCGAATAATGCCGTTGATCATCGAACCGGAGTTAATGCCCACTGACCACAGAATGGTGATACTGAATACGGTCATCAGCGCACCGAAATAAGAGGTGCCGTAGTGGCGCACCGGGGTGGCAACCACTTCATAAATAAACTGGTGGATGGTGTGGTAGTGGGTGTTTTCAAATATGATGCGGATAATAAGCACCAGAATCATCACCAGCAGGGCCGGGATCAGCGCCGCGAACGACTCCTGCACCGCCGGAGGTACCCCGTCCGGCATTTTGATGACCAGCTTTTTGCGCTTCAGCCAGCAGAACAGTTCCGTCCACAGCAGGGAACCGATCATCGCCACAAACAACCCTTTGCTGCCAATCCACTCCACCGGCATCACGGTAATGCCGCCGTTTTCCGCCACTTTGATAAAGGGCGTCAGGATCAGGAAGGCGACCAGCGCCAGGATGCCGCAGGAGATGCGGTCCTCGCCATAATGCTCAGCCAGGCGGTAGGCCACCAGGAAGCTGATAAACAGCGACATGGTTGAGAATACCGCGTTGAATGGAATCTCTATAATCGCACTCCAGCTCTCACCAAAGGCCTGAGACATAAACTGCTGATAGGCCTGATTCGGGAAGGAGGAGATCACCAGCAGGATGGAGCCGACGATGATAAACGGCATGAATGAAACGTAGGCCCCACGAATGGCCCCAAGATGACGCTGCTGGGCCGTTTTCGCCGCCAGCGGCATCAGTTTTGCTTCAAGAAATCCCAGAACATTGTTCATTGTGAACTCCGTACAAGATTGAGAGGTGTTGTTTATGTTATGTCTGTGGATTATCAGTGAAGCGCGGCGAGCGAAAGGTGAAATCGGTCACAAAGCATTCGCTGTTCTACTATAAATCTCATGAGATTAGTTGCGGAGAGGGACGCGATGGAAATCAAACTGCATGCTAACGCCACCACCACACCGCGTATCCGTCGCTATCTTCAGCAGTCAGATAAAAGCGACAGAGAGCTAGCTGTTGAACTGGGGATCTCGGTCACCACCGTCAGGCGCTGGCGCAACCGCGACCAGGTTTCGGATAACCACACAACGCCAAAAGTGATACACAAAGCATTGAGACAAGAGCAGGCGGCACTGATAAATGCCCTGCGGGATATCACTGGGGCACCGCTGGATGAACTGCTGCTGCTGGTGAATGACGGACTCGGGATCGCCGTTTCCCGCGCGACCCTGAACCGCTACCTCAAACCGGCTTCGGTAAGACAAAAGGGGGCGTCGTTGCAGGGCAAAAAGGCGCTGAAGGCCGGTATCATGCCGCAGAAGCTACTTCTGCATCATCAGCCGCTATCGCTGCATATGGACGACGGTGGGGAGCAACACCTGCTCTGGGCGCGTGAACCCGTCAGCGGCTGGTGCTACGCCCGGCTTTATGCCGGTGTCTCGCCGCAGTTGCTGACCCGCTGGACGAACGAGGTGCTGGCTGCCTGTCCGGCTGATATTCAATCTATTGAGACTTTTGGGCTGGCAGTGAACTTGCCGGAGCATAACGTCACCGTAAAAGTGCATTCACAGTATTATCTTGCCCTTCAGGTCACCGTGCCGTTACGTGAGATCATTCCGCGCGTGAATAGTGAACCGGCGGGAGAACTGTTGATCCAGTTGTGTGAATTTTTCAACCGGGGAAAAGCGCAGAAAAAGCTGGGGGAGAGTACGCCGCAGGCGTTTCTGGAAGCGCTGCGGCGTAACGATTAGACGATCCCGAGTACGTCTTCCGGTGGACGGCCGATACGCGCCTTGCCGTTCGCCACGACAATCGGGCGCTCAATCAGCTTTGGATTGTCGACCATCGCCTGAATCAGCCGATCTTCAGTGAGACTGGTATCGTTCAGATTGAGCGATTTATACAGATCTTCTTTCTGACGCATCAGCTCGCGTGCGCTGCCCATGTTCAGCATCTTCAGCAGCTGGCGGATCGTCTGCGCGTCCGGGGGCGTCTCCAGATACAACACCACCTCCGGCTCGATGTCGTTAGACTTCAGCAGATTCAGAGTCTCGCGGCTCTTGGAGCAGCGAGGGTTATGGTAAATTTTTACCGCGTCTGTCATGACTTCTCCTTTATTACATCTTCTCGTACGGCTTAAAACGTTGTTGCAGGCCACGCAGCTGGTCGATTCGCGCATCGTAGCGGGCCTGTTGCAGGCTGCCGAGCTTCACCTGTGAGCTGGCGCTGCTTAGCAGGGATATGGCCTGATCGAGGCGGCCCGCTAGCGCCAGACCTTCCGCACGCGCGGCCAGCTCCTGATCGCGATTACCCAGTTGCCCCTGGGCCTGGGCGAGCAGCTCCCAGCCGTTCTGGTCATCTTTATTGTTAAAGGTATAGCGGTTCAGAATGGTCACCGCCTCGCCGGGCTGGCCGCCCTGTAAGTAGGCGTTCGCCAGGTTTAGCTGCAATACCGGATTGTTGCGAATGTCTTTCGCCCCTTTCAGACGGTTGATCGCATCGGTCGCTTTTTTCTGTCCTAAATCGATATCGGTTGCGAGGTCGAGATACCACGGATTGTCAGGCGCCGACGCCAGCAGCGGCTGTAGCGCTTTACGCGCTTCATCGTACTTGCTTGCTTCCATCGCCTGGAGTGCCTGACCATACTGCGCGGCGTTCTTCTCGCGCACGTTGCCTTTCGCCAGCGCGTCCAGCAGATCGCTGGTGAGCTGATTACGTCCGGAGTTGTACATGCCAAGCGTTCTCACTTTGGCCATGTAGAAATCCTGCGAGGACTGCACGACGACCGGACGCATCTGGTTAGCACGGTTACGCGCATCCGAGAGACGGCTTTCCGGCAACGGGTGGGTCAACAGAATTTCAGGCGGGCGCGACGAGTAGCGTGCCTGGTCGAGCAGTTTTTCCAGGAAGCTCGGCATGGCCTGCGGGTCAAAGCCGGAACGCTGTAAAACCTGAATGCCGATGCGGTCTGCTTCCTGCTCGTTCTGCTGGGTAAAGCTGATCATCCCCTGACGCGTCCCCGCCAGCGTCCCGGTAAGCGCCGCCATCCCGGCCTGCGGGCTGGCCATCGCCAGCAGAATAGAGCCCAGCGCGCCCACCCAGGTCAGGGGGGCGTTACGCTTCTGATCTTCCATCGCACGCGCCAGATGGCGCTGGGTGACGTGCGAAATTTCGTGCGCCATGACGGACGCCAGCTGGCTTTCGTTATCGGAATAACGGAACAACGCCGAATGCAGCACCACGTTCCCGCCAAAGAAGGCGAAGGCGTTGATTTCGTCGTTATTGATTAAATAGAAGTGGAAGGGCGTTTTTACCGAGTCTGCGTGCGCCACCAGTCGCATCCCCAGACCGTTGATGTACTGCACCAGCAAAGGGTCGTTAATCAGCGGAGCACTGCCGCGCAGCTGGCGTACGTAATAATCACCCATCTGCATCTCCTGCCCGATGGAGAGCGTGCTTCCTGCCGTGGTGCCCATGTCCGGCAATGAATCGGACGAGTCAGCGAAAGCGGGCAACACCTGACCCACCGTCACGGCGGCAATCAGTGTCGCAACCAGTGTTTTTCTCAACTGCCTGAACATAACCACTGTCCTGTATGTTGGATGTGCTAATTTGACCGATGAACCCGCATAACGTTCATCTCCGCTGCTCTGCGAGTGTAGCCGTGTTAAGAGATGAAGAAAATCCCATTCATCAGGGTTTTGCGAAACCTGACAGTGAAACAAAAAGGAAAGTCTTTTTTGTGACAGTTAGATACAATTCACCGTCTCACTCCCGCCATTCGATTCAGGGAAGGGTTGTATGCTCGAAATGTTAATGCAGTGGTATCGGCGTCGGTTTAGCGATCCGGAAGCCATTGCTTTGCTGGTCATTCTGGTTGCCGGATTCGGTATCCTGTTCTTCTTTAGTGGCCTGTTGGCACCGCTTCTGGTGGCAATTGTGCTGGCGTATCTGCTGGAGTGGCCCACCGCGCGTCTGGAACATATCGGCTGTTCCCGACGCTGGGCGACCAGCATTGTCCTGGTGCTGTTTGTCGGCATTCTGCTGCTGATGTCCTTCGTGGTGATGCCCATCGCCTGGCAACAGGGGATCTACCTGATCCGCGACATGCCCGGCATGCTGAATAAACTGTCTGATTTTGCCGCCACGCTGCCGCGCCGCTATCCTGCGCTGATGGACGCCGGGATCATCGATGCGATGGCCGAAAACATGCGCGCCCGCATCATGACCATGGGTGACTCGGTGGTGAAATACTCTCTGGCCTCGCTGGTGGGGTTGCTGACGCTGGCGGTTTACCTTGTTCTCGTGCCGTTAATGGTGTTTTTCCTGGTCAAAGATAAAGAGCAGATGCTGAATGCGGTGCGCCGCGTGCTGCCGCGCAATCGCGGTCTCGCAGGACAGGTCTGGCAGGAGATGAACCAGCAGATCACCAACTACATTCGCGGTAAAGTGCTGGAGATGATTGTGGTGGGCGTGGCGACCTGGATTGGCTTCGTGATTTTCGGGCTGAACTACTCGCTGCTGCTGGCGGTGTTGGTCGGATTCTCGGTTCTGATCCCGTATATCGGCGCGTTTGTGGTGACCATTCCGGTAGTCGGTGTGGCGCTGTTCCAGTTTGGTCTGGGTACGGAGTTCTGGAGCTGTTTCGCCGTATACCTGATTATTCAGGGACTGGACGGGAACCTGCTGGTACCGGTGCTGTTCTCAGAAGCAGTTAACCTGCATCCGCTGGTGATTATCCTGTCAGTGGTGATTTTCGGCGGGCTGTGGGGATTCTGGGGCGTGTTCTTCGCCATTCCGCTGGCGACGCTGATTAAAGCCGTGGTCCACGCGTGGCCGGATGTGCCGGCGGTGGAAGAGAAGTAGATTTAGTGCGGGCTGATGCCCTCACCCCAACCCTCTCCCACGGGGCTGAGGGATCCCCAGTAATTTTTTTATGCAGAAGCAATAAAGTTGCTTTCTAAATGACTGAGGGCTGTCAGCGATGCTCTGGTCCGGCTGTAAATCGCTGAGGCGTTTCCTGCAGGCCGGGGCG
>NZ_JABMCU010000030.1:0-29030 GCF_013179605.1 Enterobacter sp. CM29
CGGCTTATCGGGTACGGGCGGAGGCAACGTCCCTGTAAAGCCGCCCTCTCGGCGCATCCCTGCGCCTCGCCCCGGCCTGCAGGAAACGCCTCAGCGATTTACAGCCGGACCAGGGCATCGCTGACAGTCCTCAGTCATTTAGAAAGCAACTTTATTGCTTCTGCATAAAAAAATTACTGGGGATCCCTCAGCCCACAGGGAGAGGGGGAAGTCACTGCCTGTATCAGAACCTCGTATTCACGCTCATGTACCAGGTGCGACCCGGCTCATTATACGTATACGCACCCGCACCGTACATATACGCACCCGTCGTGGTATTACCCGTGGTCTGGGCGTTACCGGCGCGCCACTGGCGCTTGTCGAAGACGTTGTCCACGCCGCCGGTCAGGCTGACGTTTTTGGTCACGTCCCAGGTCGCGCTCAGGCCAACGATGCTGTACGGGCTGACTTCGTCTTTCTCAGACCCGGTCACCGGCTGACCTTTGTAGTTGTACTTCTTCGGCTGCTGCTTGCCGTACCAGGTGAAGGTCGACTGCAATGACACATCCTGACGTACCTGCCAGCTCAGGGTAGAGTTCAGCGTATACTCCGGGATGATCGACAGACGATCGCCGGTCTCCTTGTTCTTGCTTTGCAGCATATAAGTGATGTTGTTGGTCCAGTTGATGGTGTCGCTGACCGGCACGTTCAGGGAGCCTTCCAGACCTTCCACTACCGCCTTCGGTACGTTTTCCCACTGGTAGATATCGGTGGTGACTTTGCCGGTGGACGTCTGGCCAATCGGCGCGTAGCCCGCTTCAATCTTGTTGCGATAGTCGTTGCGGAACCAGGTCACGCCCGCCAGCCAGCCGTCGCGTTTCCACTCCAGGCCAATCTCTTTGTTGATGCTGGTTTCCGCTTTCAGATCGTCGTTACCCATCATGTAGCAGCCCACGCCGTCGGAGCTGGCGTAGCAGCCCTGGCCTTTACTGTACAGCAGGTAGTTCGGGTTGGTCTGATACAGGCTTGGCGCTTTATAGGCGCGCGCGATGCCCATCTTCAGGGTGAAGTCATCCCCAAGACCTTGCGACAGGTTCAGGGACGGGCTCCAGTTATTGCCGACAATAGTGTGGTGATCGAAGCGCAGGGCAGGGGTCAGCATGGTGCTGTCGGTCAGCTCCATGTTGTTTTCGGCGAACAGGGAGAAGATCTCCGCTGACGTGTAGGGGCTACGGTCTTCGCTCATGCCCGGGATGGTGCCGCCCTGCTGGGTTTGCGTGAAGGAAGTCGAGTCCTTCATGCGCTGCTGGTTCCACTCGGTGCCGAGCGTCAGGTTCTGGTTCACAATGAAATCAATCGGCAGGTTGATTTCGCTGTGCAGCATCACGTCGGACAGATCGGTGTCGGTGAATTTATTGCTGTTGAACAGACCTTCAGTACCGCCCGCCAGTCCTTCACCCAGACGGGAGTTGCGGGTGTGCTCGTACTGCGCCCAGTTGCTGGTGGTAATGCCGTTATCCCAGCCGCCGTTCCAGGTCACGGCGAAGTTCTGACGATAAATGCGGTTTGTCTCTTTACCGTAGTTCTTCTTCACCAGCGCGTTGTCGTTGTTGGTGTTCTGCGTGTCGCCCGCATACAGGTTGTTCTGGCGGCTGTAGCCCGCTTCAAACTCCAGCGACTGCATCGGTGCGAAGTCCCAGCGCACCACGCCGTTGATGTCTTTGTTTTCCACACCTTCACGGCCTGCGGGCAGGGTGTTGGCGTAGGCACCGGTACGTTCAGACTGGTGACCCTGGTTGATGTCCCACGCATCGGCCTGGGTTTTGTCCAGGTTACCGAACATGCGGAAGCTGAAGTCGCCGCCCAGCGGGCCGCTCAGGCTGAAGTTGGTGCGTTTAGTCGAACCTTCGTCCTTATGTTCTGGCGCGTTCAGGTAGGTGTTCCAGGAGCCGTGCCACTGGTCGTCGAATTTTTTGGTGATGATGTTCACCACGCCGCCCGCCGCGCCGTTACCGTAGCGTGCAGCGGCCGGGCCACGGATCACTTCGATGCGCTCGATCATCTCTGGCGGTACCCAGCCGGTATCGCCGCGGGTGTCACGCTCGCCGCGCCAGCCCAGACGGATGGAGTTGCGGCTGGTGACCGGCTTGCCGTCGATCAGGATCAGGGTGTTTTCCGGGCCCATGCCGCGAATGTCAATCTGACGGTTGTTCCCGCGCTGGCCGCTGGTGGAGTTGCCGGTCAGGTTAACGCCCGGCATGGTGCGGATGATTTCCGCCACGTCGCGCGCGGGCGGGTTTTTGCGGATCTCGTCGGCGGTGATGGTCGACACGCCCGGCGCCTGCAAATTCTGCTCGGCGGCGGTGATCACCATGGTGTCTTCGTGCTGCGCGGAGGCGGTGTTGTCGTCTGCCATGGCGGGCAGCGCGACACCATAAATCCCTAAATTGACCAGCAAGGCCAGAGAGTGAATCTTCTTATTCATTGTACGTCCCGCTTTTATGGTTATTTAATGAGCGCGCTTCCCACAGCGCGGGCATTACGCTATTGCAAATGCAAATAGTTATCAATAATATTATCAATAAAATTTGCTCTGAAACAAAAAAGACTGTTAAACATGGGGTTATAAGGGTGACGGCGTTAACAACCGGAAGTGAAGCGTGGTGGCAGGCGAAAAACGGGCCGGAACGGGAACGTCATCAGGAAAACTATCGCGTGACATTCTGGTGGCGGGACCCGGCGGGAACGCAGAAAACGTCGACGATTAAACGCGTCTGGCTCTACGTCACCGGCGTGACCGATCACCATCAAAATGCCCGTCCGCAGTCCCTTGAACGTATCCCGGATACCGACGTCTGGCAGTGGCAGGGCGAGTTCAGCCCCGAATGGCGCGGCAGCTACTGTTTTATCCCCTCCGACAATGAAGATGATTTTGCCAGCGCAGTGTTTGAAGGCGAGCAGCCGGACCGCATGGCGCTGCGCGAAGGCTGGCGCAAACTGCTGCCGCACGCGGTTTCCGATCCGCTGAATGCGCAGAGCTGGCGCGGCGGACGCGGGCACGCCGTCTCGGCGCTGGAGATGCCGGAGGCGCCCGTACAGCCCGGCTGGAATCATCCCGATACGCCCTATAAAAAGCCAGTCTGTATTGAGTGGCACAGCGCGCGTCTGAAGAACCATCGCCGCGTGTGGATTTTTACCACCGGGGATGAAAGCCCCGAGCGCCCGCTGGCGGTACTGCTTGACGGGCAGTTCTGGGCCGAAAGCATGCCCGTCTGGCCTGCGCTGGCGTCGCTCACCCATGAAGGCAAACTGCCGCCTGCGGTTTATGTCTTAATCGACGTCATTGACACCGCACACCGCAGCCGCGAGCTGCCGTGTAACCCTGATTTCTGGCTGGCGGTGCAGGACGAACTTCTCCCGCAGGTGAAAAGCATGGCCCCGTTCAGCGACCGCGCCGACCATACCGTGGTGGCGGGTCAGAGCTTCGGCGGGCTCTCTTCCCTCTATGCGGGCCTCAACTGGCCGCAGCGTTTTGGCTGCATCCTCAGCCAGTCCGGATCCTACTGGTGGCCGCACCGCGGCGCGCAGCAGGACGGGCTGCTCATTGAACAACTCAAAGCGGGTGAAAAAACCGCTCGCGGGCTGCGCATCGTCCTTGAGGCCGGGCGCAACGAGCCGCTTATCTTACGCGCAAACCAGGCGATCCTCGCCGAACTACACACTCAGCAACCGGTTTTCTGGCGTCAGGTTGACGGCGGACACGATGCGCTTTGCTGGCGCGGTGGGCTGACACAGGGGCTGATGACCCTCTGGCAGCCGCTTATTCAATAACGGAGTCTGTATGGAATTCAGCAATCCTTTCGATAATCCGCAGGGACAGTTCGCCATTTTGCAAAATGACCAGGGGCAGTACAGCCTGTGGCCGCAGGAGTGCGAGTTGCCCGCGGGCTGGCGCGTGGTGTGCGAACCGCAATCTCAGGAGGCGTGCCAGCAGTGGCTGGCGGAACAGTGGCAGACGCTTGAGCCGTCTTATTTTGCGGGGGAGCGCGCATGAACCGTCTCCCTCTTGTCGCCGCCCAGCCGGGGATCTGGATGGCAGAGCAGCTTTCCTCCCTGCCAAACGCCTGGAGCGTGGCGCACTACACCGAACTGAAAGGCGCTATCGACGCGCCGTTGCTGGCAAAAGCCATCGCTGAAGGCATGATGCAGGCCGACACCCTGCGGATGCGTTTCGCTGAGGATAACGGCGAGGTGTGGCAGTGGGTCGATGAGGCCATGATCCTGCCGGAGCCGTCCATTGTGCGCGTTAACTCCCACGACGCCGCCGTGGCGCTGATGGAGGCCGATCTCAACCAGAACCTGCGCGTCGACAGCGGTCAGCCGCTGGCGTTTCACCAGCTGATTCAGGTGGGAGAAAACCACTGGTACTGGTATCAGCGGTATCATCATCTGGTGGTAGATGGCTTCAGTTTCCCGGCCATTACCCGTCAGATCGCCGCCATTTACGCTGCGTGGCAGAAAGGTGAACCTGCGCCCGCCTCCCCGTTTACTCCGTTCGCCGAGGTGGTAGAGGAGTATCAGCGCTATCGCGACAGCGAGGCGTATCAGCGCGACGGTGCTTTCTGGACCGAACAGCGCAAACAGCTTCCTTCTCCGGTCTCGCTCTCTTCGGCGCCCCTGCCGGGACGTGCCGCCACCACCGACATCCTGCGCCTGAAAATGGCGATGGACGGCCGTGCGTTTAGCCAGCTTGCACAGGCGGCCGGGCAAACGCAGCGAACCGATCTGGCGCTTGCGCTGGTGGCGCTGTGGCTGGGCCGCCTGACCGGACGGCTGGACTACGCCGCCGGGTTTATCTTTATGCGCCGCATGGGCTCCGCCGCGCTGACCGCGACCGGACCGGTGCTCAACGTCCTGCCGCTGGCGGTGAATATTTGCCCGCACGAGAGCTTGCCAGCGCTGGCGCTGCGCCTGGCGAACCAGCTGAAAAAGATGCGCCGCCATCAGCGCTACGACGCCGAGCAGATCGTGCGCGACAGCGGGCAGGCAGCAGGGGACGAACCCTTGTTTGGTCCGGTGCTGAACGTCAAGGTGTTCGATTATCAGCTGGATATCGACGGCGTGGAGGCCATTACCCACACGCTGGCGACCGGCCCGGTGAACGATCTGGAGCTGGCGCTGTTCCCGGACGAGCAGGGCGGACTAAGCATTGAGATCCTCGCCAACAGGCAGCGTTACGACGAGGCGACGCTGAAGGGGCACGCGGCGCGGCTGAACGCAATGCTGACGCAGTTTGCCGCCAACCCGGACCTGCGCTGTGGCGACGTGGAAACCGTATCAGAGCAGGAATACGGCCGGCTGGCGCGAATAAACGATACCGGGCTGGCGCTGCCGTCCACCACGCTGGCGGATCTGGTCGCGGAGCAGGCGAGCAAAACGCCGGACGCCCCGGCGCTGGCGGATGCCCATACTGAGCTGAACTACCGCCAGATGCGCGAGCAGGTGGTCGCGCTGGCAAATCTGCTGCGCGCGCGCGGCGTGAAGCCGGGCGACAGCGTGGCGGTGGCGCTCCCGCGCTCGGTGTTCCTGACCCTGGCGCTGCACGGGATTGTTGAAGCTGGCGCCGCCTGGCTGCCGCTGGATACCGGTTACCCGGACGACCGTCTGCGGATGATGCTGGAGGACGCGAAGCCGTCGCTGCTCATTACCACCGACGAGCAGCTTCCGCGCTTTAACGATCTGCCGATCGCCACCTTTAGTTACAACACACTATTACCGGCCACCGATGCTGAACCTCTGCGCCTGGCGAAGCCGGAGCAGACCGCGTACATCATCTTTACCTCCGGTTCGACGGGACGACCAAAAGGCGTGATGGTCGGCCATACCGCCATCGTTAACCGCCTGAAGTGGATGCAGGATCATTATTCACTGGCGGCGCATGACGTGGTGGCGCAGAAAACGCCGTGCAGCTTTGACGTGTCGGTGTGGGAGTTCTGGTGGCCGTTTATCGCCGGGGCGAAGCTGGTGATGGCCGAGCCGGACGCGCACCGCGATCCGCAGGCGATGCAGAGCTTCTTCGCACAATATGGCGTAACCACCACCCACTTCGTGCCGTCGATGCTGGCGGCGTTCGTCGCCTCGCTGACGCCGGAAAACGTCGACTGTTGCAGGACGCTGAAGCAGGTGTTCTGTAGCGGCGAGGCGTTGCCGACTGCGCTGTGCCGCGAGTGGGAACAGCTCACCCATGCGCCGCTGCACAACCTCTATGGCCCGACCGAAGCGGCGGTGGACGTCAGCTGGTATCCGGCGTACGGCCCCGAGCTGGCGGCGGTGGAAGGGAACAGCGTGCCGATCGGCTTCCCGGTGTGGAATACGGGGCTGCGCATTCTGGACGCGATGATGCGCCCGGTGCCGTTCGGCGTGGCGGGGGATCTGTATCTCACCGGCATCCAGCTGGCGCAGGGGTATCTGGGACGCCCCGACCTTACCGCCAGCCGCTTTATCGCCGATCCGTTTGCCCCCGGCGAGCGGATGTACCGCACCGGGGACGTTGCCCGCTGGCTGGACAACGGCGCGGTAGAATATCTGGGCCGCAGCGATGACCAGTTAAAAATTCGCGGTCAGCGCATTGAGCTGGGCGAAATCGATCGGGCGATGCTCGCGCTGCCGGATGTGGCCCAGGCCGTGGCGCACGCCTGCGTGTTCAACCAGGCAGCGGCGACGGGTGGCGATGCCCGCCAGCTGGTGGGGTACGTTGTCTCCGAATCCGGCTTACCGCTGGATCGCGACGCGCTGCTAGCATCACTCAAAGCCCAGCTGCCGCCACATATGGTGCCGGTGGTGCTGCTGCAAATCAGCGCGCTGCCGTTAAGCGCCAACGGCAAGCTGGATCGCAAGGCGTTGCCGCTGCCGGAGCTGACCAGCAAAACCTCTGGTCGCGCCCCTGAGACACAAACCGAAGTCGCCGTGGCGCAGGCGTTTTCTGCCCTGCTGGGCTGCGCAGTGAACGATATCGAAGCCGATTTCTTTGCCCTCGGCGGCCACTCGCTGCTGGCGATGCGCCTCGCGGCTCAGCTCAGCCGTGCGTTCAGCCGTAAGGTTACGCCGGGCCAGATTATGGTCGCCTCGACGGTGAGTAAGCTTAGCGGCCTGCTGGACTCGCAGATGAGCGACGAGCAGGCGCAGCGTCTGGGGTATGAAACTGTTCTCCCGCTGCGTGAAAGCAACGGCCCGACGCTGTTCTGCTTCCATCCGGCATCCGGCTTTGCCTGGCAGTTTAGCGTCCTGGCGCGCTACCTCAGCCCGCGCTGGTCAATCGTCGGCATTCAGTCTCCCCGACCTGACGGACCGATGCAGCAGTGTGCGGATCTCGATGCGGTGATCGAACATCATCTGAACACGTTGCGTAAGCAGCAGCCGCAGGGGCCGTATTATCTGTTCGGCTATTCCCTCGGCGGCACGCTGGCGCAGGGCATTGCGGCGCGTCTGCGCGAGCAGGGTGAAGCGGTGGCGTTCCTCGGCCTGCTGGATACCTGGCCGCCGGAAACCCAGAACTGGGCGGAGAAAGAGGCTAATGGCCTCGATCCGGAGGTGCTGGCGGAAATTGAGCGCGAGCGTCAGGCGTTTATCGCCGCCCAGCAGGGGCAAGGTTCCAGCGAGCTGTTTAACGCTATTGAAGGCAACTACGCCGATGCGGTGCGGCTGCTCACCACCGCGCATAGTTCACGGTTCGACGGTAAAGCGACGCTGTTTGTCGCCGAACGCACGCGAACCATGGATCCGCAGGCCGCATGGGCGCCGTGGGTGAGTGCGCTGGAGGTGTACAGCCAGGACTGCGCCCACGTGGATATTATTTCACCGCAGGCGTTTGAAAAGATTGGGCCGGTACTGAAGGAAATTTTAGGATAGTGCAAATGCCCCTCACCCTAACCCTCTCCCACGGGGAGAGGGGATGGTTTGCTCCCTCTCCCTGTGGGAGAGGGCCGGGGTGAGGGCATCAGACCGCACGCTTGCCCAACGGCACCACCAGCGGCGTACCCGCCACCGGGTCGTCAATAATCATACAGCGCATGCCGTAGATCCGCGCGATCAGATCCGGCGTCACAATCTCCTTCGGCGCGCCCTGCGCCACAATCTCGCCGTCGCGCAGCGCAATCAGATGCGTCGCGTAGCGGCACGCCTGATTTAAGTCGTGCAGCACTGCCGCCAGGGTGTACCCCTGCGTGCGGTTCAGTTCGCTCAGCAGCTCCAGCAGATCAATCTGATGGCTGATATCGAGCCAGGTTGTCGGCTCGTCCAGCAGCATAATCGAGGTTTCCTGCGCCAGTACCATTGCAATCCAGGCGCGCTGGCGCTGTCCGCCGGAGAGAGTATCGACGCTTTGCTGGGCCAGATTGGTGATGCCCGTAGCCTGCATCGCGCGCTTCACCGCCTCGTCGTCCTCCTTGCGCCAGCGGGTAAACAGCGGCTGGTGCGGGTAGCGCCCGCGGGAGACCAGCTCCTGCACGGTGATATCCCCCGGCGTGGTGGCGTTTTGCGCCAGCAGGCCAATTCGGCGCGCCACCTCTTTGCTGGCGAAGCGCTGGATCTGCTCCCCGTCGAGGAACACGCTACCCTCAACCGGCGACATCAGGCGGCTCAGCGTGCGCAGCAGGGTCGATTTGCCGCAACCGTTCGGGCCGATAATGGCGGTGAAGTGGCCGTCCGGAATGGACACGGATAAATCCCGGGCAATGATTTTTTTGCCGTAGCCGAGGGTCAAGTTTTCGCCGCGCAAGCGGAATGTTGAATCTGTCATTTCTTGCGTGACTCCTGAACGAGCAAGACGATGAGGTAAATCCCGCCGAGGCTGACGGTCACCACGCCCACCGGCAGTTGATAAGGCATAAACAGCTGCTGAGCGCAGAGATCGGCGGCCAGCAGTAACAATGCGCCGCACAGCGCCGCCTGGGTTAATCCCCAGCGCGCGGTACCGCTAAGACGCCGCGCGATATGCGGGGCTACGAGGGCAATAAACGAGATCGGCCCGGCGATGGCGGTAGACGCTGCGGTCAGCAAGACCGCCACCAGCATCAGCATCAGGCGCGAGCGCTCTACGCTCACGCCCAGCGCGCAGGCGCTGTCGTCGCCCATCTCCAGCAGCCGCATGCGCCTGACCAGCAGCAACGCGCCAATAAACATCAGCAAAATCAGCGGCGCGGCGGGCCAGGTTTTTCCCCACGTCAGACCGTTGAGGGAGCCGGCGTACCACAGCCCGGCGGAGAGCGCGGTTTCCAGCGATGCCTGTAGCAGAAGCCAGGTGTTGAACGCCATCAGCATCGCACGGATGCCGATCCCGATGATGATCAGACGGAAGGTGTCGATGCCGTTGCGCCAGGCCAGGGCCCAGATAAGCAGGGAGGTGAGAATGCCGCCCGCCATCGCCGTAAAGGTAATGGCTGTAAGATGCTGCCCGAACAGCACCATCGCCACCAGCACGCCGCTCCACGCGCCGGTATTCAGGCCCATCACGTCCGGGCTCCCGAGGGGGTTACGCATCAGCGACTGGAATATCGCGCCGCTGACGCCAAGCGCCGCGCCCACCAGGATCGCCATCGCCACGCGCGGCAATCGCCATTCGGTGACCACCATGGTGATGTTACGCGGCGCGCTGCCGCTGAGAGCGTGAAAGACCTGCGCGAAATCAAGCGTTACGGCACCGCTTTGCAGGCTCCAGACCGCCAGCAGCAGACTGGCGACGACCAGCAGGGCGACGCTGGTAAGTAAACGACGGGACGGGGCCATCATGCGCCACCCCCGCGTCTGCGTCGAACCAGGAAGATCAGCACCGGCGCGCCGATAAAGGCGCTGACCACCGAGACGCGCAGTTCTCCCGGCACCAGCAGGCGGCCCAGTACGTCAGCAAAGAGCAGCAGGGCAGGGGTCGCAAGCAGCGTGACCGGCAGCGACCAGCGGTGATCCGCCCCCACCAGCCAGCGCGCCATGTGCGGCATCATCAGGCCGATAAAGGCAATCGGCCCGACCACGGCGGTCGCGCTGCCGCAGAGCACGGTAATGGCGAGTAGCCCCGTCAGCTGCGTGCGCGCCACGCGGTTGCCGAGGGCGGTCGCGGTATCGCTGCCGAGGCTCAGGCTGTTCAGCGCCCGGCTTAAACAGAGCGCCACGGCGGCAGCGACGATCGTCGGGATCACCACCACCTTTAAGGTTTCAAGGGTACGAATATCCAGCGAACCCGCCTGCCAGAAGCGCAGCTGGTCATACACGTCCGGGTTGAGCAGGGCGATGCCGTTGGACAAGCCTTCCAGTACCGCCGCGAGCGCTACGCCCGCCAGCGTTAAGCGTACCGGGCTGAGCTGGCCGCCGCCCTGGCTGCCGGTAAACGCCACCACCAGCGAGGCCGCCAGCGCGCCGCAAAAAGCCATCACCAGCTGTTCAGAGGGGGACGTAAATCCAAACAGCGCTGCGCCGAGCACGATGGCAAAGCTTGCGCCGGAGTTAACGCCGAGAATGCCGGGGTCCGCCAGCGGGTTGCGGGTGAGGGTTTGCATCAGGGCACCGGCAAGGCCGAGCGCACCGCCAGCCAGCAATCCGGCAAGGGTGCGGGGCAGGCGAGCGTCGAGCACGATGGTGCAGTCGGCGCTCTGACAGGTACCGGATAGCGCATCGACAATAACGGACGCGGGCAGCGGTTTTGCGCCGACCAGCAGGCTGAGTGCAATCGCAAGGATTAGCAGTAGCAATAAAACGGGCACGGCAAGGGCGCGCACCGCAGAAGAGGAAAACGACATAGCAACATCCATGATTTGATAATGATAGTGATTATCGTTATCTATCTTATTTGGCTATGTTAGCATGTGCGCCCATGGAATGGGTAGAAATAGACTCAAGGCTTTGTCATGAATCAAAAATCCTGGCTGCTTAACCTCAGCCTGCTCAAAACACACCCGGCGTATCGCGCCGTTTTTATCGCTCGCTTTATCTCCATTTTGTCCCTCGGTCTGCTTGGTGTGGCCGTACCGGTGCAAATCCAGACCATGACTCACTCCAGCTGGCTGGTAGGGTTATCCGTCACCTTAACCGGCGGGGCGATGTTTATCGGCCTGATGGTGGGCGGCGTGCTGGCGGACCGCTACGAGCGTAAAAAGCTGATCCTGCTGGCGCGCGGCACCTGCGGGGTGGGCTTTGTCGGGCTGTGTCTGAACGCCATGCTGCCGGAGCCGTCGCTGGTGGCCATTTACGTGCTGGGATTGTGGGACGGCTTTTTTGCTTCGTTAGGCGTGACGGCGCTGCTGGCGGCCACGCCCGCGCTGGTCGGGCGCGAGAACCTGATGCAGGCGGGGGCGATCACCATGCTCACCGTACGTCTCGGCTCGGTGATTTCGCCGATGGTGGGCGGTCTGTTGCTGGCGACCGGCAACGTGGCGTGGAACTACGGCCTTGCCGCGGCGGGAACGTTTATTACCACCCTGACGCTACTGCGTCTGCCGCTCCTGCCACCCCCGCCGCAGCCGCGCGAGCATCCGCTGAAGTCCCTGATGGCCGCGATTCGTTTCCTGTTCAGCAACCCATTGATTGGCGGCATTGCGCTGCTCGGCGGCCTGCTGACGATGGCGAGCGCCGTGCGCGTGCTGTATCCGGCGCTGGCGGGTGAGTGGCAGATGAGCGCCTCAGAGATTGGCGTGCTGTACGCCGCCATTCCGCTCGGTGCGGCCTTCGGGGCGCTGACCAGCGGCAACCTGGCGCAGAGCGCGAGACCGGGGTTGATCATGCTGGTGGCGACGCTGGCCTCGTTTATCGCCATTGGTTTCTTTAGCGTGATGCCGGTGTGGGCGCTGGGGGTGATGTGTCTGGTGATTTTCGGCTGGCTGAGCGCGGTCAGCTCTCTTTTACAGTACACCCTGATCCAGACCCAGACGCCGGAAGGGATGCTCGGGCGCATTAACGGCCTGTGGACGGCGCAGAACGTCACGGGCGATGCGATTGGCGCGGCGATCCTCGGCGGGCTGGGGGCGATAATGACCCCGGTGGCGTCGGCGAGCAGCAGCGGGTTTGTGTTAGCCGTTGTTGGCGTGATTTTACTGGCGGTTCTGGTGGAGTTGCGTCGGTTCAGGCAAACCCTGTAGGTCGGGTAAGGTGTAGCCGCCACCCGACAAAACGCCCGGTGGCGCTGCGCTTACCGGGCCTACGGGGAACGTGCCACTTATTTAAAAATTGAATTCAAACGCTGCAACACCAACATCGCGCTGTAATAATCCAGGCGGAACGTCTCGGTTCCTAATGCCCAGACGCGCTTGTTCTTCACCGACGGCAGATGCGCCAGCAGCGGGTTGGCGTAAATCGCGTCCACGTCTTTCTGATCGCCGGCAAACACGAACAGCCCTTCGCCGTTCAGCCCCGTAGCCAGGTTTTCACCCCCTAACTGGATAATGTCGTGGCGTTTGCCCTGACTTTTTGAGGTGTGCAACCCGGCAGGCACGTCGGCCAGCGTAAAGCCCAACTGGTGCAAAAGCTTGCCCTGCGCGGAGTCTGTCGTCCACAGGTTCGCCGTGTGCGCCGCGGCGGTGTAGACGATGGCGTTCACCGGCTGTGGCGGCAGCTTCATCTGCTGTTTCACCTTGGCGAGCTGTTTGTCGAAGGCAGCGATGCGCTCTGCGGCCTGTGTCTCCTGCCCGGTGATCGTCCCCAGTTGGGTCAGCAGTTCCTGCCAGCTTTTGTCGTCGTAGTTAATGATAAGCGTCGGCGCGATGGCGGAAAGCTGATCGTAGAGCGCCAGCGCGGAATCCCCGCCGGTGGCGCTGATCAAAATCAGGTCCGGCATCTGGGCCGCGACGGCTTCGGCGCTCGGCTCGCCGATGTACAGCCGGGCAACCTTACGCTGTTTGGCGATATCACCCCACTGACGTAAAAAGCCCTGCGCATCCGCCACGCGGTTGTTTGGCGTGGTCGCGCCGCTGGCAATGACCGGCGCATCAATGGCCAGCAGGGAGCCGGTTAAGGTCACGCTGGTGGAGACAATGCGCGTCGGTTTGCTCTCAAGCGTGTGAACGCCGCGGCTGTCGGTGACCTGACGCGGCCAGTCTGCGGCGGCGGCTGAGGTTAGTCCTAAAACAAAAAGTCCTGTTAAAAGAAGGGCATTGCGGCAAACGGCAGCGATTTTCACAGAGCGGCATCCTGATTTTATTGAAGATAATGCTTCTCATTTTCAGGGCTGTAGGGAAGGGATGCAAGCGTTTGTCGCACAAGTTATTTGCCCGACGGTTGACAGCGGGGCGATGTGGGATTAGGTTAGCCGACGAAAATATAAATGATAATCATTATTGCTTCTTTTATCATTTTAAGGAGGATGATATGGACACGTCCCTGGCTGAGGAAGTTCAGCACACCGCGACAACGCTGCAATCAGACAGCTTTTTCTTTATGTCGCCTTACCGCAGTTTTACCACGTCCGGCTGTTTTGCCCGTTTTTCTGAACCCGCCGTCGGCGGTGACGATCCGGCGGGTCCCTTTCAGCAGAAATTAGCTCAGGCTTTCCGGAATGCGAAAAACAGCGGCATTGCCCATCCGGTGATGGTAGGGGCGATCCCCTTCGATACCCGCAAACCGTCATCGCTGTTTATTCCGCAACGCTGGCAAACCTTCTCCCGCCCGGCGCGTCAGCAGTCCGCACGTTATGCCTCCGGCGCGCAGACGCTGAACGTGCAACAGCGCACCGAGATCCCGTCGCAGCCGGTTTTCGAGGAGATGGTTGCTCGCGCCGCGTCGCTCACCGCTACGCCGCAGGTGAATAAGGTGGTGCTGTCGCGCCTGATTGATATCGCTACCGACAAACAGATCGATAGCAGCGCGCTGATGGAGCGTCTTATCGCCCAGAACCCGGCGAGCTTTAACTTCCACGTACCGCTGGAAGACGGCGGCGTGCTGCTGGGCGCCAGCCCGGAACTGCTGCTGCGCAAAGAGGGCGCGCACTTTAGCTCGCTGCCGCTGGCAGGCTCTGCGCGCCGTCAGCCGGACGATGTGCTGGATCGCGAAGCGGGCACTAAGCTGCTGGCCTCCGAAAAAGACCGCCACGAGCACGATCTGGTCACGCAGGCGATGAAAACCATTCTGGAACCGCGTAGCCATCATCTGAGCATGCCGGCTTCCCCGCAGCTCATCACCACCCCGACGCTGTGGCATCTGGCCACGCCGGTAGAAGGTGAGGCACGTGAAAACGAGAACGCCCTGACGCTGGCCTGCCTGCTGCACCCGACGCCCGCGCTGAGCGGCTTCCCGCATCAGGCGGCAAAAGAGCTGATTGCCGAGCTGGAGCCGTTTGACCGCGAGCTGTTCGGCGGCATCGTCGGCTGGTGCGACAGCGAAGGTAACGGCGAGTGGGTGGTAACTATCCGCTGCGCGCGGCTGCATCAAAATACCGTTCGCCTGTTTGCCGGCGCGGGCATTGTGCCTGCCTCCTCCCCGGTCGGCGAGTGGCGCGAGACGGGCGTGAAGCTCTCCACCATGCTCAACGTGTTTGGTTTGCACTAAGGAATACTCATGACCATCCCTTTTACCCGCTGGCCTGAGGAGTTTGCCCGCCGCTACCGTGAAAAAGGCTACTGGCAGGATCTGCCGCTGACCCACATCCTGACGGACCATGCGGACAGCGATACGGTCGCGATAATTGACGGCGATCGCCGCATCACCTACCGCGCGTTTAATCAGGCGGTGACGAATCTGGCGTCCTCCCTTCAGGCGCAGGGGCTGCATCGCGGGGAGACCGCGCTGGTACAGCTTGGCAACGTGGCCGAGTTCTACATCACCTTCTTCGCGCTACTGCAAATCGGCGTCGCGCCGGTCAACGCGCTATTTAGCCATCAGCGCAGTGAACTCAACGCCTACGCGGAGCAGATCAAACCCGCCGTGCTGATTGCCGATCGCGACCACGCGCTGTTCTCGGGCGATGATTTTCTCAACACCGTTGTGGATGCGCATCGCTCGGTACGCGTTGTGCTGCTGCGCGGCGATAAGGGCGAACATGCGCTGGAGGCGGCGATTGCGCGCCCGGCGGACAATTTCATCCCGAACCCGACGCCCGCCGACGAAGTGGCGTTCTTCCAGCTCTCCGGCGGCAGCACCGGCACGCCGAAGCTGATCCCGCGCACGCATAACGATTACGACTACAGCATCCGTCGCAGCAACGAAATCTGCGGTATCACTGCGCACACCCGCTATCTGAACGCCCTTCCCGCGGCGCATAACTACGCCATGAGCTCGCCAGGATCGTTAGGCGTTTTCACGGCGGGTGGCTGCGTGGTGCTGGCGAACGATCCGAGCGCCACGCTCTGCTTCCCGCTGATTGAGCAGCATCAGATAAACGTCACCTCGCTGGTGCCGCCCGCGGTCAGCCTGTGGTTGCAGGCGATTGCCGACGGCGCGGGGAACGCCCAGCTGAAATCCCTCAGGCTGCTCCAGGTGGGCGGCGCGCGCCTCTCCGCCACGCTTGCGGCGCGCATTCCGGCGGAAATTGGCTGCCAGCTTCAGCAGGTATTTGGCATGGCGGAAGGGCTGGTGAACTATACCGCCCTCGACGATGCGCCGGAGCGCATCATCAATACCCAGGGCCGCCCGATGTGCCCGGACGATGAAGTGTGGGTGGCGGACGTGGACGGTAACCCGCTGCCGCGCGGGGAGGTCGGGCGTCTGATGACGCGCGGCCCTTACACCTTCCGCGGCTATTTCAACAGCCCGGACCACAACGCCAGCGCCTTCGATGCCAACGGCTTCTACTGCTCGGGCGATCTGATCGCCATCGATGAGCAGGGTTACATCACCGTGCAGGGGCGCGAGAAAGATCAGATCAACCGCGGTGGCGAGAAGATCGCCGCCGAAGAGATCGAAAACCTGCTGCTGCGCCACGACGCGGTGATCCACGCCGCGCTGGTGAGCATGGAGGACAGCCTGCTGGGCGAAAAAAGCTGCGCGTACCTGGTGGTGAAACAGCCGCTGCGCGCGGTGGAGGTGCGCCGCTTCCTGCGCGAGCAGGGCGTTGCCGAATTTAAGCTGCCGGACCGCGTGGAGAGCGTGGATGCGCTTCCGCTCACGCCGGTCGGCAAAGTTGATAAGAAACAGTTGCGCCTGTGGCTTGCTGAACGCGCCCGGGGCTGAGGAACAGAGAATGGCTATTCCAAAATTAACCGCATATGCGCTGCCAACCGCCGCCGAACTGCCGACCAGTAAAGTAAGCTGGGCGTTTGAACCGGAGCGCGCCGCGCTGCTGATCCACGATATGCAGGAGTACTTCCTGAATTTCTGGGGCGAAAATAGCGACATGATGCAGCAGGTGGTGGCGAACATCGCTAAACTGCGCGCGTACTGCAAAGAGCACAATATTCCGGTGTACTACACCGCGCAGCCGAAAGATCAGAGCGATGAAGACCGCGCCCTGCTGAACGATATGTGGGGGCCGGGTCTGACTCGCTCACCGGAGCAGCAGCGCATCGTCGCTGAGCTGACCCCGGACGAAGCGGACACCGTGCTGGTGAAGTGGCGCTACAGCGCGTTTCACCGCTCCCCGCTGGAGCAGATGCTGAAAGAGACCGGCCGCAACCAGCTTTTGATCACCGGCGTGTACGCCCACATCGGCTGCATGACCACCGCCACCGACGCCTTTATGCGCGACATCAAACCGTTCTTTATCGCCGACGCGCTGGCGGATTTCACCCGCGACGAGCACCTGATGTCGCTGAAATACGTGGCCGGACGTTCGGGCCGCGTGGTGATGACCGACGAGCTGCTGCCGTCTGTTCCGGCAACGAAGGCCGCGCTGCGTGAGCTGATCCTGCCGCTGCTGGACGAGTCCGACGAGCCGATGGATGACGAAAACCTGATCGACTACGGTCTGGATTCAGTACGGATGATGGCGCTCGCCGCCCGCTGGCGCAAAGTGCACGGCGACATTGATTTCGTGATGCTGGCAAAAAATCCGACCCTCGATGCCTGGTGGGCGCTGCTCTCCCGCGAGGTGAAGTGATGGCTTTTGATTTTACCGGTAAAACCGTCTGGGTGACGGGCGCGGGTAAGGGCATTGGCTATGCGACCGCGCTGGCATTTGTGGAGGCCGGGGCGCAGGTGACCGGGTTCGATCTGGCTTTCCCTCACGGCGAATATCCGTTTGCCACCGAAACGCTGGACGTGGCGGATGCGGCGCAGGCGAGTGACGTCTGCGGGCGTTTGCTCAGCAGCCTTGAGCGGCTCGACGTGCTGGTTAACGCAGCGGGCATTCTGCGTATGGGCGCGACGGATCAGCTTTCGCAGGAAGACTGGCAGCAGACCTTTGCGGTCAACGTCGGCGGCGCGTTCAACCTGTTCCAGCAGACGATGGGCCAGTTCCGTCGTCAGCAGGGTGGGGCGATTGTGACGGTGGCCTCTGACGCGGCGCACACGCCGCGCATCGGCATGAGCGCCTACGGCGCGTCGAAAGCGGCGCTGAAAAGCCTGGCGCTGACCGTCGGGCTGGAGCTGGCGGGCAGCGGCGTACGCTGTAACCTGGTGTCGCCGGGTTCTACGGATACCGACATGCAGCGCACGTTGTGGACCAGCGATGATGCGGAACAGCGGCGCATTCGCGGCTTCGGCGAGCAGTTCAAACTCGGCATTCCGCTCGGTAAAATTGCCCGTCCGCAGGAGATTGCCGCGACCGTGCTGTTCCTGGCATCCGATGCCGCCAGCCATATCACCTTGCAGGATATCGTGGTGGACGGCGGCTCCACGCTGGGGGCGTAATGATCTGGAAACGTCATTTATCCCTCGACGAACTGAATGCCACTAGCCAGAACACGATGGTGGAACACCTTGGCATCGTCTATACCCGCCTCGGGGACGATACGCTGGAAGCGGAGATGCCGGTGGATGCGCGCACCCACCAGCCGTTTGGCCTGCTGCACGGCGGTGCGTCGGCGGCGCTGGCGGAAACGCTGGGGTCGATGGCCGGTTTTCTGATGACCCGCGACGGGCAGAATGTGGTGGGCACGGAACTGAACGCTACGCACCACCGCGCGGTCTCTCACGGTAAGGTGCGCGGCGTATGTCAGCCGCTGCATCTGGGCCGCTCCAGTCAGAGCTGGGAGATTGTGGTGTTCGACGAGCAGGGGCGGCGGTGCTGTACGTGTCGGTTGAGTACGATGGTGCTGGGTTAGATTGTGCGGCGTGAGTGCCGGGTGGCGGCTTCGCCTTACCCGGCCTACGAAACATGCAGGCCCGGTAAGCGAAGCGCCACGCGGCGGTTGTTACAACATCGATACCACCCGCTTCAACAGCCGAACTCGCGGCGCAATGGACGCTTTATCCAGCCATTCCGCCGGGCTGTGGAACCCGGCGCCAACCGGCCCGAAGCCGTCAAGCGTGGGGATGCCGAGCGCGGCGGTGTGGTTGGCGTCGCTGCCGCCGCCGACTGCCTGCCAGGTAATGTCGATGCCTTCCGCTTTACCCGCCGCTTCAACCTGCTGCATCAGCGCCTGCGTCGCGTCGCTCGCGGCCATCGCCGGTTTGTGATTAACCCGCGTCAGCGTGGTGGTCACGCCGTCTAAAAAGCCTTGTTCACATAACAACTCCAGCGCCTGGTTCACCCGGTCATACTCGTCGTTTTCCCAGAAGCGAACGTCCAGTTCTGCCACAGCGCTGTCCGCGACCACGTTCGCCGCGCTGCCGCCCTGAATCACGCCGACGTTAAGTGTAGTGCCGCGATCCCAGTCCGTCAGCGCATTGATGGCGATAACGCTCTTTGCCAGCGCGGTGATCGCCGAGCGGCCTTTTTCCGGGTCATTGCCCGCGTGTGCCGCCACGCCGCTAAAGGTGAGGTGATAGCCCGCCATCCCTTTACGCGCTTTCACCAGCGAACCGTCGGCGCGGGCGGCTTCGCACACCAGCACGCAGCGGGAACGCTTAGCCAGCTCGCCAATCCACTCATGGGAATGGACAGATCCGGTCTCTTCGTCCGGGTTCATCGCAACGGCAATCGCGAGACGATCGTTGTCTGCGGCGTCAAGCGCGCGCATTGCCCACAAAATATTCAGAAGTCCGCTCTTCATATCCGAGACGCCGGGGCCGTACAGGCGGGTTTCATCCTCGCTCAGCGGACGCGCGGCTACGGTGCCGGCGGGAAATACGGTATCCAGATGCCCGACCAGCAGCACGTCGAACCGTTCCGCCTGCGGCTTGTTACTGACGAAGACGCCGGGGCCCACCTTGTCGCCCAGGTTCACCTGCTCCGTATGCCAGCCTTCGCGCTGCCACAGTTGCTGCATGATGCCTGCAACAGCGGCGACGCCGTCAATCGTCTGGGTGCCGCAGTCTACGTTCACCAGGGTTTTCAGCTCTTCGATATAATGGTCAAGGTTCATGTTCACGTCCTGTTCAGAGAATAATGCGCATCAGCAGCATGGCTAAGAAAGCGTTGACCACCGAGAGGGCGATCATCAGCGGAATACGTTTGGCGCGGGTGCCAATCACCCCCAGAATGCGGCCCAGGTACTGCACCTGCGAGCCCATCAGGTAGATGGCGGGCGCCAGGATCGCCAGGTGCTCGCCGGTGAGGATGCCTTTATCAAACAGGCCGATGGCAACGCCGATCCCGCCGCCCATCGACATCCAGCCGCCAATCAGCACGGCGGCCGCTTCGCCCGGCAGGCCAAACAGGCCCATCAGCGGGGAGAAGATCGTGCCCAGCCCTTTCAGCGCGCCGGTAATTTCCAGCGCCTTGATGATGATAAAGGCCATCACCACGTTGGGCAGCGTGCTGCTGGTGGCAATGCTCCAGCCTTTGCGCGCGCCTTCGATAAACACATCGGTAATGACGGGATTGGACTGTGGGGCACTCATGCGGCGTCTCCTTTATGGGTAAACGTCAGGATCAGGCGCAGCAGATTGGCGCCGACAATTTTCATGATAAACATCACCGCGATACAGGCCCCGATGGAGGTGGGCACCGCCGCCGTGCCGTCAACGGCGAGCAGCGTGAAGAGGATCGCCCCGGAAGAGAAAAAGTTGGTGATCATCGCCCCGGCGGAGAACTGGAACATGGCGAAAACGTCTTTCTCTTTTTCGCTGATTTGCCCTTCATCAGAGAGATTACGGGTAAGCGACGCGCCCACGTCGGTACTTTGCAGGCTGCCAATCAGCGCCAGCCCGGTGGTGCCAGGGATCCCCAATAGCGGGCGCAGCAGAGGAGTTAAGAGTTTTCGCGCGGCACGCAGGGCGCCATAGTGCTCCAGCACGTTGATCATCCCCAGGGCGAACATCACCGCGGGAATTAAACCGAGCGCGAAGATAAACCCGTCCATCGCGCCGCTGCCGCCGGTGCCGCGAAAGGCGCTGCTGGCTGTGGTTAACGTACCGTCATCCAGACTGGCTTTGCTGACCACTTTGCCAAATGCGCCGTTGAGGGTGGTGAAATCAAAGACGCCGTACCACTCTTGTCCACCTAACAGACCCGAGAAGAAAACGGCTGCAAACGCCAGCGCGAAGTACGCGCCCGGCCCGACCTGACTATCCTGAGGTACTGAACTGTTCATATCCTTTTCCTTGTATGCACGCGATTGCGCAGGATCATTCTGGCGAGGTTATGGCCAAAAAAAATGATACAAATCATTCCGTAAGGCGGTGTCTGGCCGAAAAAGGTAAAAGTGTGAACGGTGACGCTACGAAAGTGATCGGCTTAACAATGTGGTGTAAATGTCTGGTTTGACCACGCATTATTGCGTTTCAAAGTTGTTAAATTTTATCCGTTGTTCTAGAAACAAAATGTAACATCTCACTGTTTCACAACAACGGATAACCATTATGAACAACTCAGGGAAATACCTTATATGGGCAGGGCTCTCCGTTGTGGGAGCCTTTGCCCTGGGCTACATCGCCCTCAACCGGGGGGAGCAGATCAATGCGCTCTGGATCGTGGTCGCCTCCGTCTGCATTTATCTGATCGCATACCGTTTTTATGGCCGTTATATCGCGAAGACGGTACTGGGCGTAGACGGCACGCGCATGACGCCGGCCGTGCGTCATAACGATGGTCTGGACTACGTGCCGACCGATAAAAAAGTGCTGTTCGGTCACCATTTCGCGGCGATTGCCGGGGCAGGCCCGCTGGTGGGGCCGGTACTGGCCGCGCAGATGGGCTACCTGCCGGGGATGATCTGGATCCTCGCGGGGGTGGTGCTGGCGGGCGCGGTGCAGGACTTCATGGTGCTGTTCGTCTCCACCCGTCGCGACGGTCGTTCGCTGGGTGAGCTGGTGAAAGAGGAGATGGGGGCAACTGCCGGGGTGATTGCGCTGGTGGCGACCTTTATGATCATGGTCATCATCCTCGCGGTATTGGCGATGATTGTGGTGAAAGCCTTGACCCACAGCCCGTGGGGAACCTATACCGTCGCCTTCACCATTCCGCTGGCGCTGTTCATGGGGATCTACATTCGCTATCTGCGTCCGGGACGCATTGGTGAAGTTTCAGTCATTGGCCTGGTGTTCCTGGTGTTTGCTATTATCTCCGGCGGCTGGGTGGCGGAAAGCCCGACCTGGGCACCGTTCTTCGACTTCACCGGCGTGCAGCTGACCTGGATGCTGGTGGGTTACGGCTTCGTGGCGGCGGTGCTGCCGGTATGGCTCCTGCTGGCCCCGCGTGACTACCTCTCTACGTTCCTGAAAATTGGTACCATCGTCGGGCTGGCGATCGGCATTCTGATTATGCGCCCGACCCTGACCATGCCTGCCCTGACCAAATTCATTGACGGTACCGGCCCGGTCTGGACCGGCAATCTGTTCCCGTTCCTGTTTATCACCATCGCCTGTGGGGCAGTGTCTGGCTTCCATGCGCTTATCGCCTCCGGGACCACGCCGAAGATGCTGGCGAATGAAAATCAGGCCTGCCTGATTGGCTATGGCGGCATGCTGATGGAATCCTTCGTGGCGATTATGGCGCTGGTCTCGGCCTGTATTATCGACCCGGGCGTGTACTTCGCGATGAACAGCCCGATGGCGGTACTGGCCCCGGCCGGCACTGTTGACGTGGTCGCCTCTGCCGCGCAGGTGGTGAGCGGCTGGGGCTTTGCGATTACCCCTGAAACGTTGACGCATATCGCTAACGAGGTCGGCGAGCAGTCGATTATCTCCCGTGCGGGCGGGGCGCCGACGCTGGCGGTGGGCATGGCCTACATCCTGCACGGTGCGCTGGGCGGGCTGATGGATGTCTCGTTCTGGTATCACTTCGCCATTCTGTTCGAGGCGCTGTTTATCCTGACGGCGGTGGATGCCGGTACGCGCGCGGCGCGCTTTATGTTGCAGGATCTGCTGGGGGTGATCTCCCCGAATCTGAAACGTACCGATTCACTCCCGGCTAACCTGCTGGCGACGGCACTGTGCGTGCTGGCGTGGGGCTACTTCCTGCATCAGGGCGTGGTCGATCCGTTGGGCGGGATTAACACCCTGTGGCCGCTGTTCGGAATCGCCAACCAGATGCTGGCGGGCATGGCGCTGATGCTTTGTGCCGTAGTCCTGTTCAAGATGAAGCGCCAGCGTTACGCATGGGTGGCGCTGGTGCCAACGGCGTGGCTGCTGATCTGTACCCTGACAGCAGGCTGGCAGAAAGCCTTCAGCCCGGACAACAAGGTGGGCTTCCTGGCCATTGCCAACAAGTTCCAGGCGATGATCGACAGCGGCAAGATCCCGGCGCAGTACACCGAATCTCAGCTGTCCCAGCTGGTGTTTAACAACCGTCTGGACGCCGGGCTGACCATCTTCTTTATGGTGGTGGTTGTGGTGCTGGCGTTGTATTCTCTGAAAACCGCGCTGGCGGCGTTGAAAGTCGACACGCCAACGGCGAAAGAGACGCCGTATGAGCCAATGCCTGAGAACCTGGACGAGATTGTCACCCAGGCGAAAGGGGCGCATTAACCCGTGTGCCGGGTGGCGGCTTCGCCTTACCCGGCCTACATTTCTTATCCTCCCTCTCCCTCCGGGAGAGGGCCGGGGTGAGGGAAACAAACGAGAAACTGACTATGTTCGACACCCTTTCCAAAGCAGGTAAATACCTGGGCCAGGCCGCTAAAATGATGATTGGCGTGCCGGATTACGACAACTACGTCGAGCATATGCGCGTCAACCACCCGGATCAGACGCCAATGACCTACGAAGAATTTTTCCGCGACCGCCAGGATGCCCGCTACGGTGGCAAGGGCGGGGCGAAGTGCTGTTAACCCTCTTTTGGTAAATAGAGGCTGATCTGCTCCTGTTTACAGCCGTAAATTGCCGCCAGCTTTTCGCGGGTGCGCTTTTGCGGTCGGGAGTCCAGCGCCTCCAGCTGTGACACGGCGGACTGACTGATGCCAAGCTTCTCCGCCACCTCCTGCTGGGACATACCGCGTAAAATGCGCCAGGCGGCCTGTAGGCTGACGTTTTGCCAGGTCATGATGCTGCACACTTCCCCAGGCAATTCCACGTCATCCAGACTATCGTGTTCGACCTCAATATCCTCCAGGTCGTCGTCGGTTTCGTCGTCAATTTCTGCCATCTGTAAGAGCATACGAAAATATTCATGATAGGGAATAACAACGTATTGCGTTTTCCCGTTATCGTCCTTGATTAGCTGTACAGCCATAGTTGGCACTCTCCTCATGCAGGTAAGTCGTTGAAGTTCTGCGCTTGACGGCTAAAACATAACAATGGTCATCGGGATCGTCCCGAAGCGTATAGATGATGCGGTAATCGCCAACGCGTAGCCGGAAATGGTCTTCTGTCGCCGATATTTTTTTGATATCGGGCCGGGGAGCCGAGCGGTCATCCAGCTCAGCAAGCTTTACCTCAATGCGACGCTGATACCGCTCGTCAATCTTTGAAAACGCCTTCTTTGCACCATTGGACCAGACAATCTTCATCCGTACCTCCACTGTACGCCCACACAAAACATAAGGAAATAATAAGACTATTAGATAAATTCCGAATTTCTTATGGGGTACTGTAGAGCGGAGAAAAACCGCGAGAAAGCGGCAAAACGCGAATCGTCGAGGCGACTCGAACAGGCCTCTGCCGGGCGACAGAGGCATACAGTAAATTTGCGATCAGGCGTTCAGACCGCCGTCCACATCCAGACCGGCGCCGGAAATTTGCCCCGCAGCCGGGCTGGCGAGGAAGGTGACCGCCGCTGCGATATCCTCCGGCTGGCCGTAATGACCAAGCGCGATCATCCGGCGCTGGGCTTCCGCCTGCTCGCCGTCTTCCGGGTTCATATCGCTGTTGGTCGGGCCGGGATGAACCAGGTTGACGGTAATGCCGCGCGGGCCTAAATCGCGGGCCAGACCCCGGGTAAGGGAGTTTAGGGCCGATTTGGTCATCGAGTAGACGGCAATCCCCGGCTGTGCCACGCGGTTCGCCAGACAGCTGCCGATGTTGATGATGCGTCCGCCGTCAGACATATGCACCAGCGCTTCCTGAATGGCGATCACCACGCCGCGGATATTGACGTTGATCAGAGCGTCGATGTCCGCCAGGGTCATGGACTCCAGCGGGCCGCCGCGTGCAATCCCGGCGTTATTGACAAGAATATCCAGCCCGCCGAGGGAGCGCGCCGCCTGCGTGACCGCATCCTGAATCGCCTGCGCGCTGGCGCTGTCGGCCTGAATCGCCTCGCCGTGTCGCCCCAGCGCGTTGATTTCATCGACGACCTGCTGGGCTTTATCGACGGATTTTTCGTAGGTGATAACCACATCGGCACCGGCGCGTGCCAGCGACAGCGCAATTGCCCGACCCAGCCCACGACTGGCGCCGGTGACCAGCGCCTTTTTACCTGTTAAATCGATCTGCATGATGACCTCGTTGCAAGAGTGGAGAGAATCATCATTAGGTTTAGCCCGTCGGCGCGATTAACGGCTGAAGGATTCCACCTTCTCAAACGCGGCGCGCAGAACGTCAGGGCTTAACGTAATCGGTAAAAAGTGAATCGACTCCACCGGGCGCAGGGTGTGAGCAATGACCTTGTCCAGCTCGTCGCGGTTATGGATATCGACCTCCAGCGCGCGAAGCGTGGTCGGCAGGTTAAAACGCTGGTATGCCGCCACCAGCTGCGTCAGCACGTCCTCCTGACCGAGCAGGGCGCTCTGCACCAGAATGCCGTAGGCCACCTTGGTGCCGTGGAGGTATTTTTCCGTCTGCGGCAGCACGGTTAAGCCGTTGTGCACCGCATGTGCCGCCGCCACGCGTGTATAGCGTTCGCCCAGACCGCCGACCATACCGCCACCGGCGATAACGGCGTCCACCACGTCCCGAAACGCCTGCGTCTGGTCGCCGCGCTGCTGGTCGGCCAGCGCCTCTTCGCTGCGCTCCAGCAGCACGTCGCGGATCGCCAGCGCACCGTTCAGGCCAAGACGCACGGTCAGCGGCAGGTTTTCCGGTTCAGGGGCGAGTACCGCCGCTTCGTACCACTTCGCCAGCGTATCGCCGATGCCTGCCAACAGGTATTCCGCCGGGGCGTTAAGGATGATTTGCGGCTCCACCAGCACCAGATAGTTGGCGTCGTCAAAAATCTCAAACTGTAGCGCCTGCCCGGCATCGTTGTACCACACGGAGAGCGGGGTCCACGCCGCGCAGGTGGCGGCGATGGTGGGAATGCCCACGAACGGCACGCCCAGACGACGCGCCACGGCCTTGACGGTATCCATTACCGCACCGCCGCCCACGCCAATCACCACGCTGGCTTCACCACCCGACGCGTTCACCAGATGAGTGACGTCACGCTCGCTGCAATGGCCCTTAAACAGCAGATGTTTTGCCCCCGTCGCGTTAAAACTCTCCGGCAGATAAGGGCGTGCGCCCTCGATAGCCCGCTCGCCGTAGATCCACACCGCGCGGGAAAGCTGTTCCGGAGTAAAGAAATCATCCAGGTGCGCAAGGCTTCCCGGATGAGAGAAGTAGTTCGCCGGGCCGGGCACGACGCGGATATCGGTGTTGCTCATGAAGTTGTCCTTTTTTAGCAAGCGCTAACCCGATGTTATGTCTGGACATCCGGATGGCTAATAATATTTCGCTTTATCTTATGCCTTTTCCGTCGTTGTCAGTCAACCGGAGCTGTGAAAAATTCGCTAAATCAGAAGAGTAATGAAGGATTTACGCGGATGGTTTCCAGTCGCCTTGAGATGCGCGGTATCAGCCTGGCCTTTTCCGGCTTTCAGGCCCTGTCGCGCGTGGATTTCACCCTGAATGGCGGGTCGGTGCATGCGCTGACCGGCGCCAACGGCGCGGGAAAATCGACGTTGATGGCGGTGCTGTGCGGCACGCACGATCGTTATGAAGGCGAAATCTGCATTAACAACCAGCCGGTAAGCATCCGCGAGCCGCTGGACGCCAAACGGCTGGGTATCCACCTTGTGCAGCAGGAGGTGGACGTGGCGCTGATCCCCGGGCTGAGCATTGCGGAGAACATTATGCTCGACCAGCTGGCGCAGCCGGGACACCGCTACAGCTGGCGCGCGATTCGTCAGCAGGCGCGGCAGGCGCTGGCGCAGCTGGATGTTTCGCTGGACGTTCGCCGTTCCATCGACAGCTGCACGCTGGCTGAAAAGCAGCAGATTTTGCTGGCGCGGGCACTCTCGCACCACTGCCGTTTTCTCATTCTTGATGAGCCCACTGCGCCGCTGGACGCGCACGAAAGCGAGCGTCTGTTTGCGGTAGTAAGACGTCTGCAACAGCAGGGCATTGGCGTGGTGTTTATTTCTCACCGCATTCACGAGCTGAAGGCCATCTGCGACACCCTGACGGTGCTGCGCGACGGCAGGCTGATTGAGTCCGGCCCGATGGCGGATCTGAGCGGAGAGGAGATCGTCGAGAAGATGCTCGGCCACGAGCTGAGCGATATCTATCCGCCCCCGCGACCGCCGCACGGTGAAGAGATGCTGCTGCGGGTGGAAGGCCTGCACGACGACGCGCTGCTGAAAGATATCTCCCTGCATCTGCGCAAAGGTGAAATCCTCGGCATTGCCGGGCTGGCGGGGGCGGGGAAAACGGAACTCTGCAAGGCGCTGTTTGGCGCCAGCAAAAGCCGCGTGGCGCGTGGCGAGCTGAACCATCAGGCCTGGAAACCGCGCGATCCGGCAGACTCGGTGCTACGCGGTCTGGCGCTGGTGCCGGAGGAGCGGCGCAAAGAGGGCATTTTTATCGACGAGCCGGTGAGCATGAACCTTGCCGTGTGCGCCGATAACAGTTTCTCGCGCTGGAGCCTGTTTGGTCATCGTCAGGCGTGGCGCTGGGCGGAACAGGTGATTGCCCGCGTCGGCGTGCGCACGCGCGGGCCGGGGCAGGTGCTGCGTCGGCTTTCCGGCGGTAACCAGCAGAAGGTCGCCATCGGGAAATGGCTGCGCAATGACGCCAGCGTGCTGATATTCGACGAGCCGACCAAAGGCGTGGACGTGAAGGCCAAAACCGATCTGTTTCAGCTGATCGACGGCCTGGCGCGCGAGGGCAAAGGGGTGATTTACGCCTCGGGTGAATTTGCCGAGCTGGTCGGGCTCTGCGACCGCATCTGCGTGCTGTGGGACGGTCGCATCGTGGCGGAAATCGCCGGGGCAGAGGCCCGGGAAGAAACACTACTTTATTATTCAACCGGAGGAACGGCGTCGTGAGCAAGGCCCTTTCAGTGACCACGGCGGCGTCTGGCCGTCAGCAGATTTTCGATTTTCTTTATAAGTGGGGCATGCTGCTGACCGTCGTCGCGCTGGTGGCGGTGTTTGGCCTGGCGTCGGACAGCTTCCTCGACCCGAACAACATCATCAACATTCTGCGCTCGATCGCTATCGTGACGGTGATTGCCGTTGGCGTCTCGATTTCGCTGACCGTCGGCGGGTTCGACCTCTCCGTAGGATCTACCGCGTCGCTGGCGAACGCGCTGGTGATTTCGCTTTTCGTCTGGCACGGCTTCGGCACCACCGAGTCGATTCTGCTGACCCTCGCGCTCTGTACGCTGGTCGGCCTGTTTAACGCCTTTCTGATCGTCATCCTCCGCATTCCGGACATGCTCGCGACCCTTGCCAGCCTGTTTGTCATCCAGGGTGTGGCGATGACCTACAGCTACGGCGGGTCGATTACCGAGAACATGGTGCTGCCGAGCGGCGACATGGCGGAAGGGACCATTCCGGCGGCGTTTGGCCTGCTCGGGCAGGTGCCGACCATTGTGATCGTCATGCTGGTGGTGACGATGCTGGCACAGCTGGGCCTGTCGCTGACCACCCATGGACGCCGGATGTACGCCATTGGCGGCAACCCGGAAGCCGCGCGCCTCTCCGGCATTCGCACCACCCGCTACAAAGTGGCAGCCTACGTGATTGCCTCCCTGCTGGCGGGGCTGGGCGGCATTCTGCTGGCCTCGCGTATTGGTTCATCGCAGGTGAATGCGGGCGGCGGCTACCTGATGGACGCGGTGGCGGCGGCGTGGATCGGCTTCTCGCTGGCCGGATCCGGCAAGCCGAACGCGCTGGGTACGCTGGTGGGGGCGGTGATCCTCGGCGTTCTGTCGAACGGGCTGGTGATGCTCTCCGTGCCGTATTACGCCATGGACATTATAAAAGGGCTGGTGCTCGCGGTAGCGCTGGCGATTACCTACATACAAAAACGCTGACAACACAACGGGATAATAAATGAAAAAGATTGCGCTCTCTTTGGTAGCTCTTGGGTTACTCACTTCTCTGCCGGGCCTGGCGGCTACCCCCGCGCCGGTTCCGACCGCCATTGCCAGCCATGACGGCCCGATCCGCATCGCGGTGATCCGCAACCTGGGCTCGGACGACAACACCACGCAGTTTGTTGCCGGGGCGATTCAGGAAGGGAAAAAGCTCGGCTTTAAGGTCAGCACCTTTTTAAGTAACGGGGACGACGCCAAATTCCAGGATTTCGTTAACCAGGCCATCAGCCAGAAATACGACGGGATTATTCTCTCTCAGGGGCGCGATCCGTACTCCACCGCGCTGGTGAAGAAGGCGGTGGATGCCGGGATCAAAGTTTCGGTGTTTGATACCGCTGTGAACGGCGAGATCCCGGGCGTA
>NZ_JABMCU010000300.1:0-2974 GCF_013179605.1 Enterobacter sp. CM29
CCAGCACGGTCAGGAAAATCGCCAGGCTCGGGAAGATCGCCACGTGCGGGGCGATCACCATATCCGCCCGCGCCTCGTTCAGCATCGCGCCCCACTCCGGCGTCGGCGGCTGTGCGCCTAACCCCAGAAACGACAGGCTGGCCGCCGAGATAATCGACACGCCTATGCGCATCGTGAAATAGACCACGATAGACGAGACCGTTCCCGGCAGAATATGGCTGAACAGGATAGTGGCATCGCTGGCTCCCATGCTGCGGGCCGACTCGATAAAGGTCTGCTGCTTCAGCACCAGCGTGTTGCCACGTACCAGGCGCGCGAAAGCGGGAATCGTGAATACCGCCACGGCGATGATGACGTTCGCCATGCCGCTGCCCATCACCGCCACCACGGCAATCGCCAGCAGAATACCGGGAAAGGCAAACAGCACGTCGCAGATACGCATGATGATGCGGTCCCACCAGCCTTCGTAATACCCGGCCACCAGCCCCAGCACGGTGCCAATCGCTGCGCCCATCAGCACCGCAAAGACCCCGGCCGCCAGCGAGATCTGCGCCCCTACCAGCACGCGGCTGAAAATATCGCGCCCGAGCGAGTCCACGCCAAACCAGTGCATCATCGACGGTCCATCGTTCAGCCGGTCGTAATCGAAGTAATTTTCCGCATCAAATGGGGCTATCCAGGGGGCGATAATCGCCACCAGGATCAGCAGTAACACAAACAACCCGGCGACCATAGCGACGGGCTGACGACGGAATCGACGCCAGAACTCAACCCACGGGGTGCGAATATGGTCCGGCCTGATCCCCGGCATAGCGTTTAAAATGGCCTGGCGACGCCAGTTCAGTAATCGCATCTTACTTATACCTGATGGCCGGGTTAATGGCGGCGTACAGCACATCCACCACTAAGTTGATAAGAATAAACTCCAGCGAGAAAAGCAGAACTTCAGCCTGAATAACCGGATAGTCACGCATATCGACCGAGTCGACCAGCAGGCGCCCCAGCCCCGGCCAGTTAAAGACCTTCTCAACCACGATAGAGCCGCCCAGCAGGAAGCCGAACTGTAGCCCCATCATCGTGACCACCGGGATCATCGCATTACGAAAACCATGCTTCAGAATGACCCATTTCTCACTCACCCCTTTTGCCCGCGCGGTGCGAATGTAATCTTCGCTCAGCACGTCGACAAAGGAGGCGCGGGTGAAACGGGCCATCACTGCCGCAACGGCTGCGCCAAGCGTCATAGAGGGCAGAATGTAGTGCTTCCAGGTGTCGGCCCCGACGGTGGGCAACCAGCCCAGCTCGACGGAGAAAATCTGCATCAGCAGCATACCCAGCGCAAACGCCGGGAAAGAGATACCGGTGACTGCCAGCGCCATACCGAGCTTATCCGGCCAGCGGTTGCGCCAGACGGCGGCAACGATTCCCGCGCCCAGGCCAAACACAACCGCCCAGCTCATACTGGCAATCGTTAACCAGAAGGTGGGCATAAAGCGGCTGGCAATCTCCTCCGACACCGGACGACGCGACACCATCGAGATGCCGAAATCGCCCTGAAGGACATTGCCAATGTAGCGCAGAAATTGCCGATACAGCGGCTGATCAAGACCGAGCTGTTTACGCACCAGTTCGATAACCGTGGCATCCGCTTCCGGTCCGGCAATCAAACGCGCCGGATCGCCGGGCAGCATGTGGACAAACAAAAACACCAGCACGGCCACAATCAGCAGCGTCGGGATAAGCCCCAGCAGGCGTTTACACACATAATTCAGCATGAGTATTATTTCAAATCCGCGTCGTCAAAGCTAAAGCCCGTATCCGGCATGATGTAAAAACCGGTCAGCGCTTTATTGTGGGCTGAGACCAGTTTTTCCACCACCAGCGGCACCCACGGCGACTCTTTCCAGATAATGTCCTGCGCCTCTTTGTACAGGCGCGCTTTCTCTTCCGGTTTGGTGGTTTTCAGGGCATCGGCCAGATCCTTATCCACCTGCGGATTACTGTAGAACGCGGTATTGAACAGCGTTGGCGGCCAGTTCTGGGAAGCAAACAGCGGCGACAGGGACCAGTCCGCTTCACCGGTTGAAGCCGTCCAGCCGGTGTAGAACATCCGCACGCCGCTCTCTTTCTGTCCTTTGCCTTCCACTTCCGCCGCGCGCTGTCCGGCATCCATCGCCGTGACCCTGGCTTTAATGCCCACCTGTGCCAGTTGCTGCTGGGTAAATTGCAGCACCTTCTGCGCGGTACTGTGGTTATGCGACGACCACAGCGTGGTGCTAAAGCCGTTCGGATAGCCCGCCTCTTTCAGCAGTTCCCGCGCTTTCGCCGGATCGTACGGCCACGGCTGATAGCTCTGCGCGTACTCAATGGTTGGCGGCATCACGCCCGTCGCCGGGGTGGCGTAGCCGGCAAAGGCCACCTTCACCAGTGCCTGGCGGTTAATGGCGTAGTTGATGGCTTCGCGCACCTTCGGGTTATCGAACGGTTTCTGCGTGACGTTCATGCTGATGTAGCGCTGCATAATCGACGGGCTGGCCACCAGCTCCAGCTTGCTGTTTTTCGCCAGCAGCGCTGCCTGTTCGTAGGGGATCGGGAAGGCAAACTGCGCTTCGCCGGTTTGCAGCATCGCGGCACGGGTATTGTTGTCCACGACCGGCCGCCAGGTGAGGGTATCCAACTTCGGCAGCCCCGGCTGCCAGTATCCGGCGAATTTCTTCACCTTCACATAATCGGTCTGGTTCCAGGTAAGCAGTTCGTACGGTCCGGTCCCCACCGGGTGGAAGCCAATCTCTTTGCCGTATTTCTTCAACGCCGCAGGAGAAATCATCACCGTCGCGGGATGCGCCAGGATATTAATAAACGCCGAGAACGGCTCTTTGAGGGTGATCTTCACCGTCGCCGGATCAATCACCTCGGTTTGGGCGATATTTTTATACAGGTTGTAGCGCTTAAGACCGTTTTCCGGATTGCTGGC
>NZ_JABMCU010000301.1:0-2948 GCF_013179605.1 Enterobacter sp. CM29
CGTTGTTGCTTACCGAGCCGTAATAGCCACGGCCTGCCCAGGATTTAGCCAGCCCGTAGGGCAGGGCGAAATTTGCGGCTATTTCATCCCTCGTCAGCCCCTTATTCGCCAGTCTGAGCGTCTGGTCGTTGATATAGCGGTAGATATCACGCTGGCTTTTCATCAACTTCACCACTTTTTTGTTACCCCACGTGGGCCAGTGGTGCTGCGCGATAATGATTTCCGCTTTATCACCCCAACGATCGATGGCGTTATTGATGTACTTTGACCATGCCAGCGGATCGTGTATTTTCGCCCCGCGCAGCGAGTAGGTATTGTGCAGGGTGTGAGTGACGTTCTCTGCTGCTTCGATCAGCTTTTTCTCTTCCACATACCAGAGCATTTCAGACGGTGCTTCCGATTCCGGCGTCAGCATAAAGTCATAGGTGAGACCGTCAATGACCTCTTTCTGCTCCTCTTCGGTAATAGAGTGAGTGGGCGCGATGAGCGTGACCGTTCCGGCTGAGGTGGTAGTCCCCAGACCTGCCCCCACCTGCCCCTTCACACCGGGTTTCAGCAGGTTTCCGTGGATATAGCTGGCACGGCGGCTCATGGCGTTTCCGGCCATGATATTTTCCGATACCGCCTCTTCCATAAAACCGGCTGGCGCATAGACTTTCACTTTGCCGGACATTACCCCGGCTTCATCAATTACGCCACGCACGCCGCCATAATGATCGACGTGGCTATGGGTATAAATAACGGCAACAACCGGACGTTTGCCGCGATGCTTAACGTAAAGATCCATGCCCGCTTTAGCCGTTTCCGCAGACACCAGCGGATCGATAACCGTGATCCCCTCTTTGCCCTCTATGATTGTCATATTCGACAGATCGAGGTTGCGGATCTGGTAGACGCCTTCCGTGACTTCAAACAGACCGCCGATATTATTCAGCTGCGCCTGACGCCACAGGCTCGGGTTGACGGTATCCGGCGCTTTTTGCCCTTCTTTGATAAAAGCGTATTTCTGGGGATTCCAGATAACGGCGCCTTTTTCACCTTTAATCACCGCAGGTGGCAGCGGGGCAATAAAGCCTTTATGCGCATTTCGGAAATCGGTTTTATCAAAGAAGGGCAGTTGACCATAAAGTGCATCATTCATTTGTTTCGTATGGGCAGTGGCTTCCTTCACCTCCTTTTGTGCCAGGACAGGCAATGAGATCAACGAGGCCAATAGCAGACCAGCAACGGCCATCGCACTAACGAGAGTTTTAAATTTCATACATCCTCGAGGCGTCATATTCACGCTGGCGGTACATGGGGGGAAAGGAGGCTATCACCGGGCTTTTCTTTTACCTATGGAAATAACGTTTATAAATAAATAAGTTTATTCTTTCGTCGCTGCGGCCTTCAGGGATAATGCTGAGTCCAATTATTTCCCCGGAGTGATTCGATGAAGAGCCTGCCGTTCTTTTTCGCTATATTAAGTCTGAGCACATTAACAGCATGTAGCTCTCCACCACCAGACAACGTTGAAAAGATTAATCATCTGCAAATTCCGCTGGTATTACCGGGGGAAAAACCGCCGCAGGCACAGATATCTCATATCGCGTCTCTTTATCAGGAAAATAAACAGCAGATCGATAACTTAACGCGCAGCGTAAAATCACAGTATCTTCAGGACACTACCGCAAAAGAAATTTTTGTTGCGGACAGCGCTGTTCAACGCGTTTACGCCTCGCTGACCAAACTGGAACAGTTAGATATGGTTAATCAGCAATACCTGAAAGACAATAATGTCACGGGCCTGCAAAATATTCATATTATGCTTGAACCGTTATTCGCCAGCTGATAACAAAAAACCCGGCAACATAGCAGCCGGGTTTTTCTTAATCGCCATATCACATGCATCAGTCGTACTGACCAAAGCGATAGCTAAGCCCTGCGGTGACGGAACTCAGGTCGCTGCTCACACCGATCTGGTTTGCATTACCCACATTGCTTACCCACTGATATTCCAGGCGGCCAGCCCAGTTTTTATTGAAGGCGTATTCAGTACCCACAGCTGCAAGCGGGCGCACACCGGTTTCAAAACGATTGTGACCACTTACATCGGATTCAGCGCGATAGCCCATCGCACCGGCACGGCCGTAGATATCCCAGTCATTGGTCAAGGCATAGCTGGCCTTCAGGGACATTTGCAGACCCTGCGTCTTCATTTGCGCCCCTGCGCCATGCTGACCCTTGATCTGCATGTTGCCTAAATAATCATAACCGCCTTCTACCGCAAGCCATGGGGTAATCTGGTAACCCGTATAAACACCCCCACCGACATTATCATGGTCAAAATCGAAGTGGTCGGAATTATTGTTATCAAACGCTTTTGAACCCATATTGGTATCAAAATAGTGTGACCAGCCGAATTTCGCTCCGCCATACCAGGTGCCCGCATCAGCGGCGGCGAACGCGGAAGTGGCGGTAAACGCATTAACCATAATCAAAGCGAGAACTGTCTTTTTCATAAATATACCGTTTACTTAATAAAGATAAAACTTAGAAAGCAAACGATATAGAAAATTAACAGCCTCGTTAATTCCATTTCTGTTTAATTTTAAACTTCCCCTAGAATGATTCAGGTAAGTGTCTGACTTCAAGCAAATACCCACCGCGCTTAAAGGAGATATATTCTCCCTGTTTAAGGGCGGATAATACATTGAGTATACTACTGCGAGAAAGCAGCGTACGATCCTGAATATATTCCAGTATCGTGGTACGCAAACGCGTCTCCTCCGGGAGCAAAATCATTTCCTGAAGGTGGTTACGAATAACGGAATAGGTACGCTGCTGGAGTACCTGCGCATCACGGAATATCAAATAGGCCGTATGGTATGAGAGCAGCGCTGCGACATCCTCCCAGACGCCCTCGGCACGGAATAACTCGGCCGCCTTGTCCGCATCGAGACGTAAAA
>NZ_JABMCU010000302.1:0-2879 GCF_013179605.1 Enterobacter sp. CM29
TTCCGGCCCCTGAAGCGTAAACCGGCGTGCCGCGTGCGGCAGCGATATCAATTCCTTTATTGCCCCCTTCCGAGAGCGAGTACGGCGCAACCACTTTTCCGCTTGCAGGCCAGATCCAGCAGCGCTGACCGACCGGCGGCCAGGATGATTTAGGCACCTGATAGGATGGCGTCACTTTGGCTGTTTTACGCGTTGAGGACTTATTCCCTGAGGAGGAACCGCCGTTAACCTTGAGCTTTTGCCCTATCTCAATGGTATACGGTGGAGAGATATTATTCAGGCGCGCCAGCTCCTTCACGCTGGTCCCCGTGGCACGTGAGATGCGGTAGAGCGTGTCCCCGCGCTTAACGGTATAGACGGCACCGGAATAACTGCCCATATCCGAAGATTTACTCCCCGAGCATCCTGCTACAAGTAGCGTCAGCGTCAGGCAGAAAACGGCAATGATCGGGTTTCTCGTCAGGCTTCCTGCAAACAAAACAGCTCCTCGGTCAGCGTGAATGGCGCACTATGATAGCAGCCCAAACTGATGCGGGTCATGCCCTTTTCCGCTCTGTGGGCCAAACCGTTCGCATAAGAATGCAGTATAATAATTCCGCTGATGGTGCTGAACCATTAAGCATTATGGCACTGGAGCATCAATGAGTATTCAAGAACACGTTATTTTGGTAAATGACCAGGGAAAGGTGATTGGCACTCAGGAGAAGTACGCCGCGCACACGTCACACACCCCGCTACACCTGGCCTTCTCTTCATGGCTGTTTAACGCTAACGGAGAATGTCTGATTACCCGGCGCGCCTTAAGTAAAAAAGCCTGGCCCGGCGTGTGGACCAACTCCGTTTGCGGACATCCACAGGCCGACGAAGCGACAGAGCAGGCGATTATCCGCCGCTGCCGCTTTGAAGTCGGCGCCGAAATCACCGACATCACCCCCGTTGCCCCGGAGTTCCGCTACCGTGAAGCCGACCCTTCAGGGATCGTTGAAAACGAAATCTGCCCGGTCTATGCCGCCCGCGTAACGAATACCCTCGCAATCAATAGCGACGAAGTGATGGAGTATCAGTGGGTGGAGCTGGACGCGCTCTTCCGCGCGCTGGACGCCACACCGTGGGCATTTAGTCCGTGGATGGTGCAGGAAGCGAACACTGCGCGCGAAAAACTCAGCGCTTTTGCGGCGCAATAAAAAAGCCCCGGCGATGAACGCACGGGGCTTTTTTTACGACTTAACGGCTTATTTCACCGGACGCATCGCCGGGAACAGGATCACGTCGCGGATGGTGTGGCTGTTGGTGAACAGCATCACCATACGGTCGATACCAATACCCAGGCCAGCCGTCGGCGGCAGGCCGTGTTCCAGCGCGGTTACGTAGTCTTCGTCGAAGAACATCGCTTCGTCGTCGCCTGCCGCTTTCGCGTTAACCTGATCCTGGAAACGCTGCGCCTGATCTTCTGCATCGTTCAGCTCGCTAAAGCCGTTACCGATTTCGCGGCCACCGATGAAGAATTCGAAGCGGTCAGTGATTTCCGGGTTCTCGTCATTACGACGCGCCAGCGGAGACACTTCCGCCGGGTATTCGGTGATGAAGGTCGGCTGAATCAGGTGCGCTTCGGCCACTTCTTCGAAGATCTCGGTCACGATACGGCCCAGACCCCAGCTCTTCTCAACCTTAATACCGATGCTTTCAGCGATCGCTTTCGCAGAGTCGAAGTTATCCAGATCCGCCATATTGGTTTCCGGACGGTATTTCTTGATCGCTTCGCGCATGGTCAGTTTTTCGAACGGCTTGCCGAAGTCGAACACTTCTTCACCGTAAGGGACCTGCGTGGTGCCCAGAATATCCTGCGCCAGGGTGCGGAACAGGGATTCGGTCAGCTCGATCAGATCTTTGTAATCCGCATACGCCATATAAAGTTCCATCATGGTGAACTCTGGGTTATGACGTACGGAGATGCCTTCGTTACGGAAGTTACGGTTGATCTCAAACACGCGGTCGAAACCACCTACCACCAGACGCTTCAGGTACAGTTCCGGCGCGATACGCAGGTACATGTCCAGGTCCAGGGCGTTGTGATGGGTGATGAACGGACGGGCAGAGGCACCGCCTGGGATCACCTGCATCATCGGGGTTTCTACTTCCATAAAGTCGCGGTTAACCATGAACTGGCGAATACCGGCCATGATCTGGGAGCGAATTTTGAAGGTCTTACGGGATTCATCATTAGAGATGAGATCCAGGTAGCGCTGACGATAGCGCGCTTCCTGATCCTGCAAACCGTGGAACTTGTCCGGCAGCGGGCGCAGGGCTTTGGTCAGCAGACGCAGCTCGGTGCAGTGGATAGACAGTTCACCGGTCTTGGTTTTGAACAGTTTACCTTTAGCGCCCAGGATGTCGCCCAAGTCCCACTTCTTGAACTGCTCGTTATAGATGCCTTCCGGCAGGTCGTCACGAGAGACATACAGCTGAATGCGGCCGCCAACGTCCTGTAAGGTCACGAAGGAGGCTTTACCCATGATACGACGGGTCATCATGCGGCCCGCCACGGACACTTCAACGTTCAGCGCTTCAAGCTCTTCGTTCTCTTTACCGTCGAAGTCTGCGTGCAGTTGGTCTGAGGTGTGGTCACGACGAAAATCGTTCGGGAACGGCACGCCCTGCTCGCGCAGCGCTGCCAGCTTCTCGCGGCGGGTTTTCAGTTCGTTGTTAAGATCGACTACCGCGTCAGCGCCCTGTGATTGTTGTTCAGACATGTTGGTTCCTCATAACCCTGCTTTCAAACTTGCTTCGATAAATTGATCCAGGCTGCCGTCCAGCACCGCCTGCGTGTTACGGGTTTCAACCCCAGTACGCAGGTCTTTGATGCGGGAGTCATCAAGGAC
>NZ_JABMCU010000303.1:0-2840 GCF_013179605.1 Enterobacter sp. CM29
ACTTTGGCACGGGCTTCGTCACGTAATTCTCGTCGTAATATCTTCCCGACGTTGGATTTCGGCAGCTCATCGCGGAATTCCACCAGCTTCGGCACTTTATAGCCCGTCAGCTGCCGGCGACAAAACGTTATCAGCGCTTCCTCGGTAAGAGAAGGATCTTTCTTGACCACAAATATCTTCACCGCTTCACCACTGCTGCCGGATGGAACCCCCACCGCTGCCACTTCCAGCACGCCGCTGTGCTGCATCACCACGTCTTCGATTTCGTTCGGATAGACGTTGAAACCGGAAACGAGGATCATGTCTTTCTTGCGATCGACGATACGCAGAAAACCTTCGTCATCCATCACCGCGATGTCGCCGGTGTACAGCCAGCCGTCTTTGATGATCTCATCCGTGGCATCTGGGCGCTGCCAGTAGCCCAGCATCACCTGCGGCCCTCTGACGCACAGCTCGCCCGGTTCGCCGTGAGGCACTTCGTTACCCTCATCGTCCACCAGTTTAGCTTCCGTCGACGGGACCGGCAGACCGATACTGCCGCTGTGGTAGTCGATGTCATGCGGGTTGACGCTGACCAGCGGGGCGCACTCCGTCAGACCATAGCCTTCCAGCAGATACTGTCCGGTGAGTTTTACCCAGCGCTCGGCAACCGCCTGCTGAACCGGCATCCCGCCGCCCGCAGAAAGATGCAGCGTGGAGAAATCGAGCTGCTGGAACTCTTTATTGTTAAGCAGCGCGTTAAACAGGGTGTTCACGCCGGTCATGGCGGTGAACGGGTATTTCGCCAGCTCTTTAACCAGCCCCGGAATGTCGCGCGGGTTGGTGATCAATACGTTTTGACCGCCAAGCTCGATAAACAGCAGGCAGTTCATGGTCAGCGCAAAAATGTGATACAGCGGAAGCGCGGTGATCACCAGCTCCTTGCCCGGGTGCAGTAGCGGCCCGTAGGTGGCGTTCACCTGTTCAAGGTTCGCCAGCATATTACGATGGGTCAGCATCGCCCCTTTAGCCACGCCGGTGGTACCGCCGGTGTATTGCAGGAACGCCAGATCTTCTGACACGATCTCCGGCTTAACGTACTGCATCCGATAGCCCGCATGCAGCGCACGGCGGAAAGAGATGGCATCCGGCAGGTGGTATTTCGGCACCAGCCGCTTAACGTATTTCACGACAAAGTTGACCAGCGTACCTTTCGCGGTAGAGAGCTGGTCGCCCATGCGCGTCAGAATGACGTGCTTAACCTGAGTTCTTTCAACGACTTTTTCCAGCGTGTGGGCAAAGTTGGAGACAATCACAATCGCCGCCGCACCGCTGTCATTCAACTGATGTTCCAGCTCGCGCGGGGTATAGAGCGGGTTAACGTTAACCACGATCATCCCCGCCCTGAGGATCCCGAACAGCGCCACCGGGTATTGCAGCAGGTTTGGCATCATCAGCGCGACGCGATCCCCTTTCTGCAAGCCCAACCCTTCCTGTAAATAGGCCGCAAACGCCCGGCTGCGCTCTTCCAGCTTACGGAAAGTCATCACTTCGCCCATATTCACAAATGCGGGCTGGTCAGCGTAGCGCCGTACCGAGTGTTCAAATAATTCAATCAGGGATTGATAACGGTCAGGATTGATCTCCGCAGGGACATCCGCGGGATAACGGTTAAGCCAAACCTTTTTCAATGCATCACCTCTGAAATGAGTGTTCGTCGTCATCACAGCCCCGATAATAAACAGTTTGTTAACATTATATTAACTCAGCGTACCAGTTTATTAATTGTTCAGATTGCAGGTTGCGAAGCGCGTCACTCTTTTTTTTCGTTTTATCCGTAAAAAACAGAGACAGCGGCTGAGCCGCTGTCTCTTTCCTAACAATAACAGTAAGTTACTCAGTTACGATTGTTTGAACCTGTGCAGGGCCTGGATTGTACCAACCCCAGCCACCGTAGCCGTAACGATACGGATGCGGACCCCACATCCACGGATCGATTGGCTGTGGCGGCATCACCACCTGCTGGGCGATACGCCAGCGCTTATAGCCGTTCACCTGCATGGTCATAAATTTGTATGGCGTATTGCCGATTTTCCCCGCCACCGAACCGGTAATCGGCCCGACGACGGTCACCAGCTGCCCGCGGAAATCTACCGGATCGAGGAAGCCGCTGACGTCAGCGTAGATCCGCCCGCGCGAGGCTTCACCCAGAACAGGCCGTGCGCCGCTGTCCAGTGGAACGGTGGCAATCTCCAGCCGGGTTTTCCCCTGCTGGTTTAGCACTTCAACCACCTTGCCGCCAAAGCGCGCTTCCTGCCCGACATACAGCTCCGGAGCATTCATCACGCGTACCAGATCCTGCTGTGGCGTCGGGCTGGTGCCCTTGATCGCATCAGGAACGGTGACGCACCCGCTCAGTGCTATGGCAACCGCGCCTGCCATAAAAAAGCGTACAACTTTAGTCTGAACCGCCATGATGCGACTCCTTTTTCTCAGTTCCTGTTACTGAGATTCACTCGCGGCCAGGAAGTTTCTTCCACGCGACGGTGTTTCGTAAATAAACCGGCTCGGCGTGTTCAACGGCCACGGTTTTTCCTGCGGCAAGCTGCTGACAGGCAACAGGCAACATATCTTCGGCGGCAGGCAGGAGCATGTTACCGTCCACCAGCGTAAGGCCGGTGTCCTTCGCCATCTCAGGCCATGCCGGCCAGCCGGTTCCGACCGTCGCCCACTCACCGGTGAGCTGTTTCAGGCGCTCGGTGACGGCTTCAGGTTTAAGCACGGCTTCCGACTCTTCGCCGTGCCAGACGCCGTTTTCGTCACGGGTGTACTCCGCCCAGTAGACTTCACCCATGCGGGCA
>NZ_JABMCU010000304.1:0-2785 GCF_013179605.1 Enterobacter sp. CM29
GCAGGGACCTCAGGCAAATCCCGCGCCTGAACCAGCATTCCGGACTGGGTGGATAACGCGGAGTCGCCAATGACGATCGATATTCCGGAAAATTCATCCTGACGTGACGTATAAAGAAGGTAAGGCGTCAGGTTGATGTTCACGGAGGTAAATACGCCGCCGTCTTTTACCAGCGGATTGCGATACCAGATAGCGATCGCGGGTTTATCCGGCAGCATGGGCGTACCCGGCAGGAGCGCGATATCAACAGGTTTGCTGATGTGTAGCTGAGGGATAAGCGTTTCCATTGGGGTATTCATCGGACCTGTTGCCGAAGAGCAGAAGGCCTGTTTATCCCGGACCAGCAAAAAGGCGCGCACGTTAATACTGAAGGCCGCGCGTGAGGTGAGCGCCGCACTGACCTCTTCACAGCTGTTCAGCGTGAGCGGCTGGAGCGTATCAATAGAGGTTTTAAGCTCGTCGAAAAAGCTCTCCATGTAGACGCTTAAATCCGTAATGAGGGTATCGTACCTGACTTCTCGCTTGTGATAACTCCAGTAAAACTGTAACGCACTCAGAAGCAGGGCGGTAAACAACCCCGTCAGAATACTGAGAAACAGTATCTTGCGGTTGCTGGAGAAGTAGCGGGTAAACATAGATGTCGTGATTCCTGAAATGACGCTGGATGTCTATCAGTGTAACGGGCAAAAAAAAACACTGCCGGAGCAGTGCTTTTTTAATCGTATCGCCAGCCAAGGGATAACCAACGATACGACAGCAATATTAACTACGGCTCAGAACGCGGCGAGCTTCGTTGTAGCGCTTCTTCCAGTAAGGTTCGTTCATGCTGGAAATCGTCACACCACTGCTGGTGGAAGCATGGACAAACTGATCGTTACCGATATAGATGCCAACGTGTCGACCGGTTGAACCTGCTCTGAACAGGACTAAATCGCCCGTACGCAGTTTAGTGCGCGAAATGGACTTGCCCATTTCCTGCTGTTCATAAGTAGAACGCGGAAGGTCTAACCCAAACTGCTCACGGAAAGTACGCTGTACGAATGCGGAGCAATCGATGCCTTTCTTGGTGCTGCCGCCCAGGCGGTAACGCACGCCTTTCCAGTCAGCATACTGATCCATAATACGCGACTTAACGTCGAGATTACGTACCATATTTTCAAATTCATCCTGAGAGGCTTGCAGTGAAGAGGAATCTTCCATTCCCACAACACGCGTCTCAGGATGCATATTCTTCGCGGTGTTCGTCGTACTACATGCCGAAAGCAGAACCGCCACTGCAATCGCCGGGATCCCCCGCAAGATATATCTCAAAATTGGTTGAGATTTGACCATTTTGTTTGTTTTCCCTTGAAGTCCTTAACGAAAATATCGTTATAAAAATGCCAACCGTGACGAGACTAATTATCTGTTCACAATGAGACAATTCTTTATGGTGAAATCTGTGGCACAACGCACAAAATTATTCACCACGATAATAATTATCTCAATGGGGCAAAACGAGTTCGAGGTTAACCGATTGCAAAGGGCATTGCGAGCAAAAAAGACCGTTTTTTTATAAGAAAATGTGATACACAACGTTACAGCGCGGAATTGCTCAAAATGCCGCCATTCATACCGGTAATCCCTGCAATTGCTTCATTTTTATCACGAATTGTATGACGGAATGATGACAGCGCTGAATGATGCCGGAAAGAAGTGACTCAGGGATCGAAAACGATCCCTGATGAATGGTGTTAATTAGCGTTATTTATTTGTTTCAGACTTGTTTAAATTTGCCGGGAAGATAGCGATCAAAAATACCTATTACGCGATCGCTCAGGGGAGTCATCAGCACCCAGGGTAAACCAATTAACACCGCCGTGAGGGAGCCTACGGCGATATCTGTCAGCCAGTGAGCGCCAATCATCACCCGCGGGAATGCAAATACCACCACAATAACCAGGGCGATGGCGAAGGCTTTTTTACCGAAATAGCGCAGCATGAAGCCAGCAAAAATCAGCAGCATCATACCGTGGTCGCCCGGGAAGCTGTCCTTCGACGCGTCTTTGGTTGGAATATGAAGCAGCTCGCTGACGCGGTTAATATTCGGGAAAGAGAGCGACGGACTGGCGCGTTTAACCGGCATCAGATGCTGCGCCAGCTGGTTGATAATCACGGCTGCCAGCAGCATGACCAGGCCGATAATCAGAATACGGCGACGACCCGTTTTGTCTTCCTTCAGCCAGAAGGAGAGCATCAGACAGCCCATTGCCAGCAGCGAACAGCCGTCAAACGCGCGGTTGTTGGTGATCGCCACCAGCCACAGGAAGGCTTCACTCTTCGCCAGCGCCTGGTTAAAGAAGTGGAACAGCCCGGAATCCAGCGGGAACCAGAATCCGTGATCCGCCGGGATATACCAGGAGAAAAAGAGCGCCAGACCGGCAGCGTTGAGCAATAAAATAGCAGGAAGTCGAGTCGTCATAGTCTTCAGCAATGTGTGAAATCAGGGGCAACGTTAGCCGCCCAAACTTAAACGAAGCTTCAACAGGCTTGACTGGAGGGCATTCCAGTCGGTATTAACCGCACTAATTAACTCTATCCGGCTGTCGGGTGGCGCGACGTTCTGGGTTTCTATAAAGAAATCCTCGCCCTGACGATTAATGCGCACCAGACCATCCGGGGTGCGCATGATCCCTTTTACCCGCTCAACCGGCGCCAGTCTCGCCCATTCCAGTATACCAATGGTGTCGAAAACCGTATCGGCATCGAAGATCCAGCCGCAGGCCTGGTGTCCCTGGCCGCTGTT
>NZ_JABMCU010000305.1:0-2773 GCF_013179605.1 Enterobacter sp. CM29
GGCATGAATATTATTAGAAGATTAAAACAATTGCATATACCATTAAAACCATTTTTCAATTTTATCTTCCTCTAATAATTGGCATCAGCTTTACTCGACGGTTTGTATTGGCTTACATTGATGCCATCGCATCGCGTTATTTAAAAAGTGCTCGCCATTCTTTTAATAAGAGAGTGCGAACCGCCATTTTCTCTTATATGGACTGTTTACTCAGCGAAAGGAGAATGCCAATGCAAAATAAAAAAACAATTCACGTTGCCGTTGTTGACAGCTGCGAATTCACGATGATTGGCCTGCAATCGCTCGGAAAGCGTGAGCCTGATGAAAAACACGACGTTATTTTCCATGGGTTTACCCATATCGAAGAACTTGCTATGAGTGAACAACTCTTTGATATCATCATTTATGATCCGTTGAATACGCGTCATTTCCGGGTGACGACGAATGACGACATTCTCTGTATTAAACAGAAACAAGTGACGGCGAAGATCTATATCTATTCGTTATCCGCTGGCTATTTGAAATTCAAACATGTTGATGGGGTAATCAGCAAAAGAGTCTCCCTGGGGGATATCAAAGCGCTGTGGCAAATACTGATGAGCCAGACGCCGCAAGAGTCTGGTCGTTACAACGTAGGCATGACTACCCGCTTACGCACCCCGGCGAGGCTGTCCAGCGAGGAGGCCAGCGTATTGCGCGGCTATTCCTGTAATCTCAAAACCAAGCAAATCGCCCGTCAGCTGGGGTGTAACGTCAGGCTGGTTTACTTTTATAAAAACAACGCCATGAACAAGCTTAAGGCCGTGCGTGGCCCCTCGTTTTACCAGAGCATTCGCTGGATCCTGAATTAAGAATTTGACCGTGTGTCGTTTGCCTTTTGTTCCCGTGTCCGCGGGAACCTTTTTTTCATTTCCTGAAGGCTGTTCCATGTATACCGTTCTTCCCTCTCCCCTGTTGCAACGTATCTCAGGGCTGCGATTCCAGCCGCTTGTCGATCTTCATTCGGGCCAGATGTTCGCGCATGAAGTTCTCGTGGAGATCCATAACGTCAATCTGGAGATATTGTTTGCTTCTCTGCCTTCGCGCAGCGCGCTGCAAATCTTCTTCTGGCAGGCCAACACCCTGTTACAGATACCCGCCCGGGACGCTTACTGGCTAAACCTTCCGGCAGAGCACCTTCTCGACGAACGCGCTATCCGGTTGTTGCTGGCGTTACGCCATCAGCAGCGGTTAACGATTGAAATTCAGGATCCTCTCACCATCACACGGCTGAGTAAGGCTGAGCAACATCGTCTTCATGCCACGCTTGTTCGGTTAAAAGAGGCGGGATGGCAAATCTGGCTGGACGATTTAACCCGGGAGTTGGCTGAGGCGTTCGCGCGGCTTGCGCTGCCGCTGGATGGGGTAAAAATTGACCGCTCAGCGCTGCGCGAGCGAGCGCCGCTTGCCCCGTTTGTGCAGGAGGTCAGGGCAGGTATCGCGCAATCAATTCTTATCGAAGGCATCGAGAATTCGCGGGATCTGGCGCGCGCCCGCACGTCTGGCGCACAGTCTGGCCAGGGTTTTCTGTGGCCCGAAAGCCGCACCGATGCCCGCGTAACGCTGTGAGGGCCAGCTTACCGTGGCCTACCAGCCCGGCACCGCACCGCCGTTAAAAATGGTCTCTGCCGCTTTCGCCACTTCCGGCGACTGATAGGACTGGATAAATTTCTTCACGTTTTCGGCGTCTTTGTTGTCTTCTCGCGTGACCACTATATTCACGTAAGGCGAGTTTTTGTCCTCAATAAAGACGCTGTCATGTACCGGAGACAGCCCCGTTTGCTGAAGATAGGTGGTACTGATGATGGCCACATCCACTTTCGGATCGTCCAGCACGCGCGGCAGCTGCGCCCCTTCCAGCTCCATAATCTGTACGTTTTTGGGATTCGCGGTAATATCCAGCGCCGTCGGCAGCAGGCCCACATCCGGTTTAAGGGTAATCAGCTTCTCTTTTTGCAGCAGCAACAGCGCGCGACCGAGGTTGGTGGGATCGTTTGGAATCGCAATGGTTGCGCCATCCTTCAGCTCAGACACCGATTTAATCTTTCGGGAGTAACCCGCCATCGGGAAGACGAAGGTATTGGCCACGGCGACCAGCGTGTAATTGTGCGCCTTGTTATCTTGTGCAAGGAACGGGCGATGCTGGAAGACGTTGGCGTCCAGTTCGCCCTGGTTGGTGGCATCGTTGGGTAGCAGCGAGCCGCTAAAGCCCACCAGCTCAACATCCAGACCGTATTTCTCCTTTGCCACCTTTTTGGCGACTTCCGCCACGTCCTGCTCAGCGCCATTGATGACGCCGACTTTAATGTGTTTGGCATCATTGCCGCCTTGATCGCAACCTGCCAGCAGCAGGGCCGCGAGCACCAGAGCACTCAACTGAAATTTCACGAGACAGTTCCTTTCGACAGTGGTTTTGAAGACTATATCGACAACGAGACGGCAGGCTAAAAAACGAAAAGGAATCAGTAAGACGGTTAAGTTATATGCGGCCTGTTGCCGGGTGGCGCTGCGCTTACCCGGCCTACGTGACGGTAGACGTGTAGGCCCGGTAAGCGTAGCGCCACCGGGCGATGGGCATCAGGCTACGGTAGTCCAGGCGCAAGCAGAACCGCTAACCTCACGCCTGCCGACGCAGCGGCGCTTCGCGCAAAAACCACGACAGCACAAACGCCAGCACCATAATCCCCGCCGCCAGCATAAACACCGCATGGATAGCCGAGCCGAACGCATCCAG
>NZ_JABMCU010000306.1:0-2763 GCF_013179605.1 Enterobacter sp. CM29
GAACGTATTTCCGCTGATCCTGGTATTGGGGCCAACGTCACCCACTCATCTATGGTTATTGATTCATTGACAACAAAAGCTGGTTTCAAGGCTCGCTGCATAATGTCTGCTACGGGCAATCCATCAAGTAATGGTTTTTCATGGAGGGTTTATTATGCGCCTGTTTAATCCAAACACTATGACAGAGGTTATCCCCGGTTTTCACGATACTGCAGGGGCGATTGAACTGCCTGCTGATAACTGGTTTTTCAGAACTTCAGAAATACCGAAAGGGATGCGCCTTGATGTAAATAACAAAGGCGAACCAGTTCTGTTAGAAATTAAAAATGAAATGACAGAAAAAGGTGAAGTTGATGCCATCTGATTGATACAAAACCTCGGTTTAGGGGAAGGCTCCGCGCTTCCAGTTGGTGTACCAGTTCAATGGCCATCAGCAACTCCACCGGCAGGGAGGCTCAAATGCAACGGAGCAGCGTTCACGGCTTCCCAATATCCAAAACTTGCGCTTGCTTATCCTGCCCTCAAACTGCCAGACCTTCGCGCTGAGTTTATCCGCGCGGGCGTATTGTGTGATTAAGGGAACAATGCCGCGTAGCTGTCTGCGCGGCCCATTCAATTCACCATAGGGCGAAACCTAAACACCGGAGGGTTCGCCGTATGGCTAAGGATTATCACCACGGTGTGCGCGTCGTTGAGGTCAACGATGGCACCCGCCCCATTTCAACAGTAAGCACGGCAATTGTCGGTATGGTCTGTACCGGCGATGATGCAGATGCGTCCGTGTTCCCCCTCAATAAACCGGTCCTGCTCACCGACGTGCTGACCGCCAGCGGTAAAGCAGGCGAGTCCGGCACGCTGGCCCGCTCACTGGATGCAATTGCCGACCAGGCTAAACCCGTGACCGTCGTTGTGCGCGTGGCTCAGGGTGAAACCGAAGCGGAGACAACCTCCAACATTATCGGCGGCGTGACAGCTGACGGTAAAAAAACGGGCATGAAAGCGCTGTTATCTGCGCAGTCTCAGCTCGGCGTTAAGCCGCGCATTCTGGGCGTGCCGGGGCATGACACGCAGGCGGTTGCCACTGAGCTGCTGAGCGTGGCGCAGAGTCTGCGCGGGTTCGCCTATCTGTCAGCCTACGGCTGCAAAACGGTAGAGGAGGCCATTGCCTACCGCGCTAATTTCAGCCAGCGCGAGGGAATGCTGATCTGGCCTGATTTCATCAGTTTTGACACCGTGCTGAATGCTGACGCAACGGCCTACGCCTCAGCCCGTGCGCTTGGTCTGCGTGCCAAAATTGACGAGCAGACCGGCTGGCACAAATCCCTGTCCAACGTGGGCGTGAACGGCGTCACCGGCATTTCTGCTGATGTGTTCTGGGATTTGCAGGACCCGGCAACCGATGCGGGGCTGCTGAACCAGAACGATGTCACCACGCTGATCCGCAAAGACGGCTTCCGCTTCTGGGGTTCCCGTTGCCTCAGTGACGATCCACTGTTTGCCTTTGAAAACTACACCCGCACCGCGCAGGTACTGGCTGACACCATCGCCGAAGCGCATATGTGGGCGGTGGATGGCGTGCTTAACCCGTCACTGGCCCGCGACATTATCGAAGGTATTCGCGCCAAACTGCGCAACCTGAAAACGCAGGGCTACATCATCGGCGCCGACTGCTGGCTGGATGAGTCCGTAAACGATAAAGATTCCCTGAAAGCCGGGAAGCTCACTATCGATTACGACTATACGCCGGTACCGCCTCTGGAAAACCTGATGCTGCGCCAGCGCATCACCGATCAGTATCTGCTGGATTTCTCCAGCCAGGTCAGCGCGTAAGGGGACAATATGGCTTTACCACGCAAGTTAAAACACCTGAACCTGTTTAACGACGGGAATAACTATCAGGGGATTGTTGAGTCCCTGACCCTGCCTAAATTCGGCCGCAAGTTTGAAAAGTATCGCGGCGGCGGTATGCCCGGTTCGGCTGATGTTGATCTGGGGCTGGATGATGGCGCGCTGGACACGGAATTTTCAATCGGTGGCACCGAACTGCTGTTATTCAAACAGATGGGTAAAGCCACCGTTGACGGTATCCAGCTGCGTTTCACCGGCTCCATTCAGCGTGACGATACCGGCGAAGTGCAGGCCGTTGAGCTGGTTGTGCGCGGGCGACATAAAGAAGTCGATTCCGGCGAATGGAAAACCGGGGAGAGCAACACCACAAAAGTCAGCAGCACCAACAGCTACGCGAAGCTGACCATTAACGGCGAGGTGCTCTATGAGGTTGATGTGATCAACATGATTGAAATCGTTGATGGCGTGGACCTGATGGAAGAACACCGCAACGCCCTGGGCCTCTGATCTACTTTAAAGGCGCGGGCAGCCGCGCCAGTACCTTATTAACAGGAAATGACAATGAGCGAACAACTGACTGAAAAAACCGTACAGCTGGACACCCCAATCAAACGCGGTAAAACCGAAATTACCGAAATTGTGCTGCGCAAGCCGCAGTCCGGCGCGCTGCGTGGTACCCGTCTGCAGGCGATCATGGATATGGACGTCGGCGCGATGATGACGATTATTCCCCGCATCTCCACGCCCGCGCTGACCGCTCAGGAAATGGCTGAAATGGACCCCGCCGATCTCACCGCGCTGTCGGTTGAGGTGGTCACTTTTTTGTTGAAGAAATCGGTGCTTGCCGGTTTGCCGACAGCCTGACGGTAGAAGACCTGGTGGCTGATATCGCCACCATTTTTCACTGGCCGCCGT
>NZ_JABMCU010000307.1:0-2661 GCF_013179605.1 Enterobacter sp. CM29
ATCTCGATCCGCGTCAGGGCATCAAGCGCGCCGAGCGGTTCATCAAGCAGCAGCAGGCCGGGACGATGAATCAGCGCGCGTGCCAGGGCCACGCGCTGCTTTTGTCCACCCGAGAGGGCCGCAGGCCACTCTCCCGCACGATTCTCCAGCCCGACGGCGGCGAGTGCCTGCCGGGCGTCCTCCCGCCAGCTGCCCTTCAGGCCCAGCCCGACGTTATCCATCACCGTTTTCCACGGCAGTAGACGCGCGTCCTGAAACATCATGCGCGTATCATCCTGAATCGTGGACAGCGGCGTGGTGCCTGCCAGAATGTCACCGCTGTTTGGCGCCTCCAGCCCGGCTAAAAGACGCAGCAGGGTACTCTTGCCGCCACCGCTGCGGCCAACAACGGCCACAAACTGTCCGGCAGGAATATGCAGATCCAGTGCATTCAGAATAGTGTTATCACCGTAGCGTTTGGTCACGCCGTTCAGCAGTAACGGTGTTCCCTGGTTCAGTCGTGCAGTATTCATGCTTTCGCCTCCTGAGCGGTGTAGGCCGGGTTCCAGCGCAGCCAGCTACGTTCCAGCCACTGGGCGCTGACGTCCGCAAGTTTGCCGAGCAGGGCATAAAGGATAATGGCAACCACCACCACGTCCGTTTGCAGGAACTCGCGGGCGTTCATCGCCAGATAACCAATGCCGGAGTTGGCCGAAATGGTTTCCGCCACGATCAGGGTTAGCCACATCAGGCCGAGCGCAAAACGCACCCCAACCATAATGGAGGGCAGGGCGCCCGGCAGGATCACATGGGTAAACAGGGCAAAACCTGACAGGCCATAGCTGCGGGCCATCTCAACCAGACCGCGATCGATATTGCGGATCCCATGCCAGGTATTGATATAAATCGGGAATAATGTTCCCAGCGCCACGAGGAAAATTTTGGCGCTCTCATCAATGCCGAACCACAGGATAACCAGCGGAATAAGCGCCAGATGCGGCACGTTACGCAGCATTTGAACGGAGGTATCCAGCAGCCGCTCACCCCAGCGGGACAGGCCGCTGATCAGCCCCAGCGTCAGGCCGATGCTCCCGCCAATCGAAAAGCCGATTACCGCGCGCCAGGAGCTGATGGCAAGATGTTGCCACAGCTCACCGCTGGCGCTTAGCGACCAGAACGCTTCCACAACGCCCTCCGGAGAGGGCAAAATACGGCTCGACAGCCAGCCAGTTGAAGACGCCAGTTGCCAGACGAGGACAATGCCGACGGGCAGAAACCACGGTGCGGCGCGCAGCAGCCATTTTTGTGCGGTTGAAGACATGGTGGCTCCTTAACTTTGCGCGACTTTTCTCGGGATAAACGCATTCGCCACGGCTTCGCCCTGCAACTGAAGCTGACGTGGCTGCGGAATCTCCGGGATAGCGACATCCAGGTGCGGGAAGAGCAGTTCACCCACCTTGTAGGCCTCCTCCAGATGCGGGTAGCCAGACAGGATAAAGCTGTCGATCCCCAGCGCCGCGTATTCATTAATGCGTGCCGCTACGGTTGGACCGTCGCCGACCAGCGCCGTACCGGCGCCGCCGCGCACCAGACCCACCCCGGCCCACAGGTTCGGGCTGATCTCAAGATTTTCACGCTTGCCGTTGTGCAGGGAGGCCATTCGGTGTTGGCCCACGGAGTCGGTTTTGGCAAACGCCGCCTGTGCTTTGGCGATAGTGTCGTCGTCCAGATGAGCGATCAGACGGTCGGCGGCTTGCCAGGCCTCGTCGTTGGTTTCGCGTACGATCACGTGCAGGCGAATGCCGAAGCGCACCGTACGGCCATGTTCTGCGGCTTTGGCGCGTACCTGAGCAACTTTCTCTTTAACCAGCTCCGGTGGCTCGCCCCAGGTCAGATAGAGATCGACCTGCTCAGCCGCCAGCTCCTGCGCCACGTCCGACGATCCGCCGAAATAAAGGGGAGGGCGCGGCTGCTGTACCGGCGGGAAGTAGAGTTGCGCATCGCGAACGTGGATATGTTTTCCTTCGAAGGTGACGGTTTCCCCTTCCAGCAGACGTCGCCAGACGCGGGTGAACTCTGCGGAGGCTTCATAGCGCTCGGTATGATCGAGAAAAACGCCATCGCCCGCCAGCTCCTGCGGATCGCTGCCCGTCACCAGGTTGAACAGCGCGCGGCCGTTGGAGAGCCTGTCCAGCGTTGCCGCCTGGCGTGCCGCGACGGTGGGCGACACCACGCTTGGGCGCAAGGCTACCAGGAATTTCAGGCGCTGGGTGACGGGGATCATCGACGCGGCAACCAGCCACGCGTCCTCACATGAACGGCCCGTCGGGATCAGCACCCCGGTAAAACCGATGCGGTCTGCCGCCTGGGCGATCTGCTGTAGATAGCCGTGATCGACCGGGCGGGCGCCTTCTTCTGTGCCAAGATAGTGTCCATCACCGTGGGTGGGTAAAAACCAGAAAAGATTCAGACTCATGATTTTTTTCCTTCAATGCCAGCGGGTTGCCAGATGCGTTCGCGAATATTCACCTGCTTTGGAACCAGGCGGTTTTGATAAAAGAGGTCTGCCGTTTGCTGCTGGAGGGCGGCAACGTGGGCGTCAACCGGCGCTATGGTGGTGGGAGGACGGTGGTCAAGATAGGTGGCGATCACCGGTTCAGGCAGGCCCATGGTTTTTGCCAG
>NZ_JABMCU010000308.1:0-2575 GCF_013179605.1 Enterobacter sp. CM29
GGAGGGGGAGCCGGCGAAGCCGGGGGAACCCCGTAGGGGTGCCCCGTCGGAGACGCAGGCCGGCGCCGAAGGCGACGGGGCGAAGCGCGAAGCGCGGAGGGTAGGCGCGCCTGTAGGGCGCTACAGCGGATCAGTCTGAGTAGTTGCTGGAGTTTTCCACTGATTTGGGCCTCCAATTACCAGAAAGATTTATAGGATTTTTTAAAGGCTAAACCTTACAGGTTTAGGGGGGGGGCGATCTAACGATGCAAAGGGGGTGCAATCTATCGGAACCAAGGGGGGGAATCTATCGGAATGGGGGGGGCGATCTATCGTGGATAACTTCGCCAGTTCACAGGGTTGTGCACCGGCCCTTTCCAGTCGATCGCCGGCCACAAAATTCCGTAGATCAACATTTTACGGAAAGCCCCATAGCTTCTGAGCAACGACTCAAAGGGGGGGCGATCTAACGGGAAGTCATCGAGTCGGCCCACCCTTGTAAGGGATGGGCGGCGGAGACGGCAGCAGCAGCAGCCCTGGCCCATTGGTGCCGTCCTTCTTCTCAAGGCGCCTCACACGGGCCTGTGGATACACGGCCAGAACTTTTTTGAGCGCCGGCAAAAACTCCTTCTTGAAATCCTTGTCCGGGTCTTTGCCGGTGTACTCCTGTGCGAACTGCTCGCGCAGCACCGTCCAGCGCAAGGGAACGCCCCTGCCCTCGATGCGATGCAGGCGATGGGCCAGCCAGGCGTAGACGTCCAAGGCCAGCGAGGAGCCTTTCAGGGCCAAAAGAGCACGGTTGTCGAGCGGTACTGCACTATCCATCAGCGACGAGAAATATTCCTCTGATAGCACCATGACGCCCGGCCATAGCGCACGCTGCTGCGTCTCCTTGTTCGATAACCAAGCGTCGAATTGCTTGACCGGCTGCCCATTGTAGGTTCGCCCCTTGAGCCCGAGTTGCAGTCGGCACGCAGCTAGGGCATGCATCTGCCGCCGTAGCGTCGTGTAGCGTCCGCCTTGGTCGTCCATGTCCATCAGTCGCAAGAACTCGGCTGCACTGTCACCGATGGGGATTTCCTGCACCTTGTTCCGCACGGCGAAGGTGGACACCCAGGCCAGTGCAAGCCGTGGCATAACGCCGTAAGGGATTGGCTGCAATACAGGTCCCCTCCCCTCGTCCAGGTAACCGGCCTGCACGTTCATCCATGCCGCGCCGGACTGACGCATAAATTCGCGGCCGTCGACCTTAGCGCGCGGCAAGCCGACCTGGCACAAGACGGCATGAGTAAAGGCCATGTCTTCGCCGCTCGGCGGGGTCGTCGCGATTTCTGCGCCAACCTCAATCAACTTCCCTTCCTGCTGCGTGAGCGTGGCTCTGGCGGCTGATTTCTTGCCGAGGGCCTTTGCGGCCGATTTCTTGGCTACGTGCTTCACCGGCCCTTCGGGATCGAGGCGAGCCATGAAACCATCGTCAAGGACGTCGCCGATCCGGATCAGACCGCCTTTTCTCTCTGCCATACATGCCCCTTTAGCAGCTAAATAAGCCCCTATGGATATTAAAAGGATATTATTTTAATATCCTTTAGCTCTGAAAAATATCACCCTCTAGGGCACGGAAAATTGCCATGTTGATGACCGCCGCACGGGCCTGGCCGGTCCGCTTGGCCACGTCGTCCACCTTCCGCAACAGCTCGGGGGCAATGGTCAAGGTGATCTGCCGCTTATGACCTTTCGGGATGCCCTTCTCATAGACCGTCGGCGTAGCCGCAGCCGAACCGGCGTCAGGAGCCCCTTGGATGAAAGCATCTGCGGCTGCATTCGTTGATTTTGGCTTACGTTGGATAGACATTTCTATCACTCCTTTTAGGCGATTACTTGGATATTAAAAACAGATGAAACTAGATTTTTAATTTCCGTGATCGCCTTCGGATCACGCGGCGTCAGCTCGGACACCGCTAGACCGGCTCCGCCGGCGTTGCTGAACGCCTTGCGCCGCCGAATCGGAGTCGCCAGGTACTCGAACTGGGGAACATCGGCCACGGCGGCCGCCGCATCAGCGTTATCGGCCGAATGTTCGCCGGGGTCAGCCTGATTCATCACGGCATAGCAACGCAGACCGTCGCGCACGCTCCGCGCCTCATCGACCAGTGCTGCCATGTCATCGAGTGCCCACACGTCATAGGAACGCGGAGCGAATGGCACCAGTAGCACATCCGACAGGATCAGCGCCGCCCGTAACGCCGTCGAGTCTCGGCCGCCGGCATCGATGATGATGTCTTGCCACTTGTCGCGCTGCTGCTGCACCTGGCCGCGCAACGCCGGACCGTCAGCGTACTGCGCGCAGGCGATTCCTGGCCGTCGGCTGCTCTCTGCCCGCGCAGCAATGGCGGCGGCCGCCGTCCCTTGGCGGTCGCCGTCAATCAGCCAAACATCGCGGCCAGCTAGCGCACGAGCGATAGCGAGCTGAACCGCAAGTGTGGTCTTGCCGACGCCGCCCTTGGTGTTGCCTATCGTAACAATCACGTTAGCACCTTAAATGGATATTAAATTACCTTTGAAATCATCGCACCGACAACAAAGTGAAGTCAATAGG